>NZ_JAUBRO010000101.1:0-7372 GCF_036701945.1 Microcoleus sp. MON1_C1
GGTAAAAACTTTAACTACTAGGCAGCAAGAACAAATCGAATCAATTCTGAAATGCTACGCCAAAGGCATCACCGGCAAAAATAAAATCCTCAAAGAAGTTTGGGGAGTGTCGGCAGGCAGTAGCCAAGCTTACCGAGACGCTAAAGCAGAGTATGAATTTTTGTTGCCCTTTGTCAAAGGAGAAGAGGATTGATGTGAGCCGGGAGGGGGCTGGCTTACGGTCTGCCTCCCGGCCGCGAGTTGCAACCGGGTCTAGTGACACCCACTACACAACCACGAGCAACTTTAAAAACTAGACGCGCATAGCACATAACGACATCCAAAAATGGTAGTGAGGAATAAAAGTTACGACCTATAGGTCAGGATTTTGAGTATTGGTCAAAAAACGGGGAAAAATACACTCTCCCCATCGTCCAAAATATACCCCTCAAACCCTTGCTATAGCTGGCTCTCTACGGCACAAAGTCATATGAGTTTGTGTAAATAACTCGTTATACTTCGCAATTCCTAGCAGAACGAGATTTAGACCACTCAAACCTGCGTATAAACGTGCATAGAGAAATATCACTGAAACCCTTAGTTCTGTGTCCACCTCACAAAGCTTTAGCACTATGTGTTAGCACTTTCTCACTTTGTATAAATTTGTGTTCTCAATCCCATCCGCCGCTAAAATATCCACATGGACAACCACCCACTAACACCACGAGAAATTTTAGAAGAGCGCCGATTGTGGCGTTGGTGGTTGCGTTGGTTTGTCAAATACAATCCGAGGTTTAATCCTCAGAGAATCTGTGCACTCGTCACCGAGTACAGCAAAGAGGCAATGCTTCTAGCAATGGCTAAGCATTTGGCACATCAGATTCTATTGCTTAAAGCCTTAATCCTCATTCCTAAATTCTGCAATGGCTTAATCGGTGTCTCGCTCACCGACACTGTTACCGCACCGCAATCAACCAGCGGGGCGGTTCCACCTATGCCTTAAAATTTTCTAAAGACTCTAAGCACCAAAAAACCGCTGCGACTGATTGGAACCCAGGATGCAACGGTTTTTTGAGAAACCACAATTAACTCCCGCCAGGTTGCGGGTGAAAATCATGTCCAATAATACTAACGCGATCGGCAGTCACGCTTCAAGTGACTCAATTCTATCAGAGTCTACTCAATCTTGGCAAGAGTTATCTAATTCTACTCAATCTTGTCCAAAATCCTTTAAACTTACTCAAACTTACTCAAGCTTCCTCAACGCCAAACATCAAGCCGACATCCAAGCGCGAGGCATTTTTCCAAAATGGGCTGCTGCAAACTGCATGACCTGCGATATCCCTAAAGCGTCACTGGTGTTGGATTACAAGGCATATTCACCGGGTATCATGCTGATGTCGGACTGCTACGGGCAATGGCAATTTCGCCCGGATGACCCGTGGCACAGCAAAGGCAAAGAAGACAAAGACCCGCCAAAATACCGAACTCCCAAACACGAGTACGATCTATTTCTAGCCAAGCATCCAGACATACAAGCTTACTGGGAAGATTTAGAAGCGCTCAAGGCTCGCTGTTTTACCATCAACGGCAAGCCCTACTTACTCCTGACTGAGGGCGGTTTCAAGGCAATAATTGGCTGTCAGAATGGCATTCCCACTGTTGCGGTTGCGGGTGTGACGATGGGGTTAACGCCGAAGGCAAAAGGTGAGCCTGATTTAGTCCCCGCACTAAAGCGACTAGCAGAGGCGGGTTTTAACTTCATCATTGCATTTGACTCCGATCATCCAGACAAAACAGAAACCCTAAAAAATGTTCGCTACCACGAAGCTAAGCTGGCTAAAGTCCTTAAAAGCTATGGCTGCGACGTATTATCAGTTACGGGTAAGTGGAGCCACGAGGACGGCAAAGGGATGGATGATTTTATCCAAAACAAGGAAATTCAGGCATTCAGAGAAATTCTGATGAAAGCGAATGCCGAAGTTGAAACGGCTGACACAAGCGATTCACCAGCTAAAGCCAAAAAACCGCCCACACCGCAAGAAATAACTGCACGGCTAGCAGAAGAGTTTGGGCATGAACTCAAATACGACGAAGAACAGCAGACTTGGCGCAAGTGGAGTCGAAAACACTGGGAAAAAATAGGGCTAGGCGCGTTCAGAAGTTGGCTAAAGAAGACTCTGGACGGCAAAGGGGTAAAGTACGGCGGAAGCGCTTATCTTGAAGACGTGCGGAAGCTTCTAGAGTGCGACTTGCGCCAGCTTAAGTGGCAATTCTGGGAAAAATCACGTTACATCAATTTCAGCAATTGCGTGTTTGATGGTGCCCAAGCTAAAACCCTCAATCACTCACCGGGCATGGGGTTTACTTCCTTTTTGCCCTATGAATACAAACCCCTAACAGGCGAGTTGGGCGATAGTCTCGAAGCACTGTGCGTGAATTGCCCTAACATTTATCAATTTTTCTACGAGGCAATGAAAGGCGACAAACGCAAAATGTTTAAACTGCTGGCAATCATCAATGCCCTGCTTAAGCATCGCTTCTTTGACTTGCAAATGTTCGTTCACTTGGTTGGCAAACCTGGTAGTGGCAAAGGCAAATTCGCACGGCTCTGTGAAAAACTGGTAGGCGAGAGTAATTATATCGGGTGCCAGCTTGACCGACTGACTGACGGCAGTACCAAGGCATCCATCATAGACAAGCAGTTGGTAGTTTTTCCCGACGAGCGGAAGCCCGTGGGAGTTGACAGCATACTGAGCCTTACTGGGGGCGACATAATTTCCTATAGGGAGCTTCACACGCCGGCCGCAAGTGCCTACTTCTACGGAACCATAATGATTTGCTCAAACAAACCTATCTTTGTGGGCGATACGACGGGTTTAGAGCGTCGGCTCTGTCTCGTAGGGTTTGACAATCCCATACCTGATGACAAGCGCGACCATTCCCTAGAGGCGGAACTTGACAGCGAAATACCTGCCTGTATAGCGATCGCTCTTTCTTTGGCAGATAAGACCGTTACTCAAGCGATACGAGGAAAGGGAACCGACCAAATCATTGAATTCAAGCGCAAAGAGTGGGAAATGAAGGTTGAGTCGGACTCGATCGCAGCATTTTTTGATATGGCGCTGATATCCGACCCGACAGCGGAAACCCGCACCGGAGAGCTATTTGAAGCTTACACAGCCTTTTGCACTGAGGGAGGAATGTCTCGCATCAAGCTTCCTAAGTTTGGGGGGATGCTTGCCGATATCTTGGCTGGCGAGAAATTACCCTTTACCCGCAAACAGGGTGCTAGAGCTTCTTTTGTGGGTTTGAGATTGCGAACCGACACCGACACTCAACCTACTCATTCCGAAGTTTTAGCGGGAATTGTGGGGGTTTGTGAGGGAGTTGGAGGGGGTTTGGAGGGGGTTTGTGAGGGATTTAAACCCTTGCCAAATATAGAGTTGAGGGAGTTGAGGGGGTTTGACTCTAAATTATGCGTGGAAAAAACAAACGAAAAAGATTTTCTGCCAGATGAAGAAGAAAGCGATAGAGAGATAAATTTACCCCTCTCAACCCCCTCAACTCCCTCAAATGCAGAGCCAGTAAAGGATACAATCCTCTCCTCAACCCCCTCTCAACCCCCTCTCAACCCCCTCTCAACTGAGATAGAAAAACCGCTTACTCTTGCCGATGAAATGAAAAATGCGCTGGCAAGCGCTGACCGGGAAGCAGCGCGGAAGATCTGGACTCAGGTCAAGGGTGATAAGACCGCTCAAGAAAACCTCAAGAGCCAATTAACCGAGGATGAAAATACCAACGTCCGATTGCTGCTTAACTGTGGTTTTGTCAAAGGTCTGCGGGTCAAGTACGTCGGACAGAAGTTTGCAGAACAATTTGAAGGAATGGAGCTAATGATTGACGATATCGACTCTCACCACGGGGTCTGCTGCAAAAAACCTGACGGCAGTTGGACGGCTTACCTTAACAAAGCAGACTGGCAGAAGATTTAGCCACTAACCCTACCCTGCAACTCGCATACCTTGGGGTGCAGGGTAAGGCGATCGCAAATTCTCTAGAATCCCTCAATCCCTCAATCCCTCAATTCCGAGATTCCGAGATTCTAGCCACATCATGCAAATTGCAGCCACCGGGAGTATGTGCCACTTCCTATGTGGCTGTGTGCCAATGTCAATAATAAACTCTCTATGTAACCCCTTGACAGTTACCTAACGTTTATGCAACCATATTAGTTACATAAACGTTAGGTAACTGGTAGGTAATTGTTATGACGATTCCATCGGTGGTAAATGGCTGTATACAGACAGACGACAAAAAATTTAATGGAATACCGCTAGCCGACGACAAAGGCAGGAAATGGGTAGAAACTATCAACTCTTTTAGATACGAGCCTATAGCAGGGGGAGGGAATAAGCCATTTACGGCAAGGAAAGAATCTACTAAAAGTGGCGATTACTGGTATGGTTACAGAAAAATGGGGGGGAAGTTACACAAAAAATATATTGGCAAGACCTCAGAAATATGCTTTACCCTGCTAGAAACTATTGGAAAGGATCTGAATACTCCCCCACAACCACGGGTTGCAGAAGTTACAGAGAAAGTTACAGATACAGCTAGCCAGAGAGTTACAGAAGTCATAGGTAACTGCGATGCTGGCAGGTTGACTGCTCTAGAGTTGCAAGTGCAGGCTTTACAGGAATCGTTAGAAGCCTTAAGGAGAGAGCTGCCGGGAAAGTCCGACTCGGGTAATTCTGAAGAGTTACCCACGGTTGCAGAAAGCGAGTTACAGAATGACTTAAGCAACCTGAAAGCAGAGAACGAAGCTTTGAGGCAAGAATTCTTAGACGCCAGGGCTGATTACGCCAAACTTCTAGAAATTAGCAGCCACATAAAAGCCGACCGGGAAAAACAGATTGCGGACTTGCGATCGCAACTTGGGACAGAGCGCGCCGATCGGGAAGAACTCGAAACAGAACTTGCCGACCTGAAACAAAATTCTGAGATTGACTTTGACTACGCAGGCAAGGCGGGTGAGTTAGTAAGCTGGCTGCGAAAAGTTGTAGGGAGGTTGCTACCCAAGGAAGTCACTGTTAAAGCGGTTCAGAAAATATTGCAGGGTAGCGGCGATAATTGAGGAGTCCTGAAATACATCCCCGGGGCAAATTAGGAAGCTACATACAGCCCTGGCTAACCCTGGGGCTTCCCTCGCACAAAACTTTACAGCTACCAGTTGACAAGCAGCTAGAAAAGAGCGATCGTAAGTATCAGAAGTTCTCTGCGCGGTCAATCCGGTGTAATCAGCACCGAATCGACTACGACTTCTACAAACGTTCAATCCAACGCTTGGAGCCTAACTATAATGCCACATTCAGCCGATTGTCCGGAGGGGCGATCGCAATTATTCACGTTTGCTCGGCGCGACTTCCTGCAAAAAGCAGCATCGGCCGCTTTGCCGTTCCTCTTTTTACGTCCTCAGCCTGCTGCTGCTACCCCTCTTAATAAGCGCCCCTCGCCGGAATTTGCGATCGGTGACTTGGTTGCCCAAGACTGGGAAGGGGACGAGGACGAGGACGCTCCTCAGTTTTCTACTGATTTTGGCGAAGTTGTGGGGCTGTGTTATGTGCCAAAAAAGGGTTCATACTTATCCCCCCATGTTTGGGTCTACTACATTTACTGGACGCGCAGCACCTCTGACTGTTGTTCCTACCCGTGTTTTGACGGAGAACCGACCGTAGGCAGCGAGTTGAGACTTGTCAGTCATGCCTGAGCCAATGCGGTCGCGCCGCCGAATCGAACATTTGAAGCAGCTTTCTTATGACTGCGGTCTCACGAACGACCAGGCACGAGAATTTGGAAAACTTACAGCGACGGCAACATGGGAAAAGTTGCTGACTTCGCACGGCCTAGAGTTCGATCGCAAATCTGGAATCTCACATATAGACGGCTCGACTGTTTTACATGAAAGCCCACATCAGATTAATTTGATGGACTGGCTCGAATGTCAACAGATGATTGCGCTCGGACTTGCAAGCGTAATTTTTGCCGTGCTTTTCCTTCATGTTTTCCCGAATAACCGACCACTTCATTTACTCCCACAAATCAAAATCACAATTCAAATAGGACAGAAATAAATGGGACTCATGCAAAAACTTTTGGGCGGTGGCAGTCAAGCTGCTACTCAGTCCGGTGGTGGCTTGGTTCATGATGGCAGTCACGCGATCGACAAATCGAAAGTTATGGCCGCTACTTCAGCGGATGCAATCTCACCGCTCAACCCTGGCAAGTTCGCAGCAGCCGATCGCTCGGTTCCGATCATTGAAAAACCCCGCTACTTCACTCAGGAAGAAGCGGACGCGATGAAAGAGCTTGCCAAGCAAAAGACCGACGGCGCTAAGCAATCTAAGCGCGGTTATGAAGCTGCGGTCAAGATTGAAGAGGCGGATGCAAAAGTCCATAAGTATCACCGGGGGTACGAAGGGGCCGTTGCCGATGGGGAACTCAAAAAGAAACGGGCGGATGTTCGACTCGGCAAACACTTGCACAATCAACGCCCCGCTTATGCCCGGTTGGGGATGAGCCTCGACCAAGCAGCCAGCAATGCAGAAACCCGCATCGGTGAAATCAAAGCCAAGTTGCAGGGGGCAAAAGAATGACAAAGGCGATCGCAATTTTCAACAATTTTCTGATGGTTGCGGTTGCCTCCAGCTTCCTGTGCTGGGTGGCATCGCTCCATCCTAATGCCCTGGCGTTCGCCCGTGCGGTCTACATAATTTTTGCAGTTCTCTGGATGTTGAGTTGGATGCTTGATGACTGGCTGATCCAAAAACTCAAAATTAACGCGCTCAACTTGCAGGGCATTTTGTGTTTGGGTTTTGCAGCAGCAGCCGTGGGACTGGGGGTCATGTTATGTCGATTTTAAAAGTTTCTGTCCTGACTGCTTCTGCTTTTACCTTGTGGCTAGCGCCACCGTTTGTACTCAGCAAAAAAATCCCTCTGCATAATTTCACAACCGGTTTAGCTTTGCTCGGCTCGTTTGCCTGCTGCTTTGAAGCTCGCAGATTAGCGGTTAAGCTTAGCCAAGTTGAAGAATTTGAGGCGATGAAATCGGCGGCGATTAATGCTGATGTCGCTGATGAACTAGCAACAGAAATTTACGTTTCTGAACAGCAGCGCCGAATTGAAGCCGAGGCAATTCTCAATTCAGGCGATCGAACTGACGATCGAACTGAAGAGCGAGAAGCCGAACTGAATTCGATAAAGCAGTCGCTAGAACTGTTGCTGAATCAGACTTCCGATGATTCTAACGAATTGACGGTAAAAACTTTAACTACTAGGCAGCAAGAACAAATCGAATCAATTCTGAAATGCTACGCCAAAGGCATCACCGGCA
>NZ_JAUBRO010000102.1:0-7034 GCF_036701945.1 Microcoleus sp. MON1_C1
GTATTGATGAGAACGTGGGCTGGGGGGGAGCAGCCGGGCTATGGCCCGCCCCCCCCAGCCGCGCTCGGCACCGGGTCGAGTGATACCCGGTAAACTCCCCAAAAAAAAACATATCTGGTATACTACCCACTTTCAAAAATTTGAAACTGTAGACAGCAGTGTAGACACCATAGAATTGGCAACCAGCAAAAATAAGGAAGATGAGTAGCTTAGAACGCTATATCCTAAAAATATGGAGGATTTAAATTTTTGCATCGAATTCGTGGAAAACAGTGTCCGCTTTTTGACGACACCAGGACAACCGATGTTCGAGTATTATGCTGCTCTGTTTTGGGCTCAGCAGCCACTGATAGTGCCGATGCCAATAATGCCGATGCCGCTCGCATTGTTAAAAACGCTCACCTTGCATAGTTTCTCCAAAAAGGATTTAGTTTTTTGGAATTGTGTGATCAAGTTGATGGCTCAGTATATCGGCAAAGAAATCAAAGCTATGTTGCCAGCTTGGCTTGGAACGCATTTTTTTGAGCTGCTAGTTGAAATTTTCTCCTGGGTTGTAGCCACCTTTGTGACTCTTGACGCTGACCTCTGCAAAATTGAGACTAGCCGCGACCCGCCCAAAATCTTTATCCCTATCCCAAAGATTGAATCGAATGGTTGCGCTCGCAGTGATTCACTTATCTGCTCGCTTATTTTTTAGCGGGCGGTTCCACTCTGTGCTCAAGATTTTTAAACTACAAACGCCAAAAACCGCTGCTTTCTATTGGAACAGACACAGCGGCTTTTTGGCTCCTAAAAACCCTACATCCTTCAAGAAGGAGAAGATTCTCATGGTTCTTACAACTAATTCTACACGCACTGCTGAAAAATTCTATCGCTTCACATCTTCTATGTCCAAAAAACTTAGACAAGCTGATTTGTCCGCTGCTGAGTGGCGTTTCTGGTCTTATTTGTCAGTTCGTGACCCCTGGGGCGATAAATACGTTGACTTAGACCCACTGGATATTATGGCTGAGTGTGGCATGAGTAAATCTACTTACTATCGCGCTAAAGCTAAATTTCAAGAATTGGGACTCTTTGACTTTCAAGAAAGTAAAGTCAGTTTCAGAACTTTAACGGATTTTCAGGAGGTTCAAGAGCCCGTTCTGAAAAATGAGACAGTAGTGTCATCGGTGACACCAGAGTTTCAAAATGATGAGACAGTAGTGTCATCGGTGACACTAGAGCTGCAAGCACGAGACAGCGAGTTGCAAGAACGAGAAAATCAAGCTCTGAAACCCCTTGCCAGTAAGGATTCTGGAACTCTTCAGACTTATTCAGACTTATTAAAGACTCTCTCAGAAGAAACGAGAGAGAGTTTTGAAAAGTTTTGTTCAAAGAAAATAGAAGAGTGTTCTTTCAAGATAGCCAGCCGTAAAGCATGGCTTAACAAGCATGGGGCTGAGTACCTAGAAGAATTTAAAGAGAGGTATTCAGAGGCTTTGGTTAATCCCACAGCAGTTGCCCCCAAAGTCGAATCTTCTACATTCGTCAATATTCCTACTTTGAAGGCATGGTATGGAGATGCTTGGCAAGAAGCGGCTAAGCATCATGGATTAATTCCCTCTAATTTTTTGGTTGAAAAAAATGACTCAACAGTCTGAATGCCCAAACAGTGAGGATTTGTATGTTGAAATTAAAGATGAGGTTGCCAACCAGATTATAAAGCACGGTTTAAGCAAGGTTGAATCAAAACTTTTCTTTTACTTCCTCAAGCTTGACCGTTCTGGCAATCAACCTGTGGAAATTAAGGTTGCTGAGGTTTTGCTTGCCACTGGGGTTAGCAAAGCACGTTACTATGCCGCAATCGCTAAATTTCAGAGGATGGGTTGGTTTGATTTCACACGCTCAACCATGATATGTATCTATCCTGAATTTTCCGACGGTAGAATTAACAACAATACTTCTGAGCTTGAACCGCGTGACACAGTTAATTGGTAAATAACTAACGGTTACATATAGAGGTTACACAATTCTTTGGGTAACTTTAAGCCCTGGGTCAGGATATCGCCATATTCTGATGAAGCTGTAGCAGTCCTGGGTGTTGGCTCAGGATATGCTTTTTTGCTAATCAAGCTGATTGAGCGCGATCGCGACCTTGGCAAAGGAGCTTTAAAAAATGGGATGATTGCAGCGATCAATGCAGAGCGCAATATGAAGTAGGCTATACTTTATTACAAGTAAATATTTTTTTAAATGTAATAAAGCTGATGCAAATAGACATTCAAGGACGAGATGCCGTTGCAGCTACCGAAGAACTATTGTCAATTGAAGGCATCCAGGGTAGTTATGAAACACGTAAAGAAGTAGAACGAGAAGGAACTCTAGCTACAATTGCCAACATTGTGGAAATTTTCGGCACTCTCACCATTGCTGAAAAGGTCTATCAATGGTATAAAAAGTATCAGAAATCTCTCCCTAATTCGACCGAACTTAGAATTGAGAAAGTTTTAATTGTTTCTCCTAATGGAAATCGGCTATTGCTCAAAAATGCAACAGTAGAGCAGATTCAAGAAATTCTGAAGAGTTAGAGCTAACAACAATGAAAATACTCCACATTGATTTGGCAGTTATTGGTAATGAGTATGCCGAGGTTCGTTTTTTTTGGGACAATCCTAATGATTATGAACCTCGCAAACTGCCGCTAACACAAATTTCCGAGTTGATTGAGCGATCGGAAACTTACTACTACACTTGCCTACCTGATGACTATGCCAAAACAGGTCAGGCACTATATCAGTGGTTAGATGGAAGTAACAGGGTTTTAGAAAACAATATTAATCAATATAAGAGAGAAGGGATTATTCTGGCTATCGCTGCATTGGAAAAATTAGCCCATTTACCTTGGGAAATTTTGCATAATGGTCAGAGATTTTTAGTAGACTCTAGACCTGCGGTTATTCCTATTCGTTGGGTTAAAGATAATAATAGCAATTCCCTCACTTTCAAAGAATATCCCGCCAATCGAGCGTTAAATGTTTTATTTATGGCGACTTCCCCTCATGGAATTGAGCCAGAATTAGATTTTGAAGCTGAAGAGGCAAAAATTTTACAGGCAACGAAACGTCAACCCTTATGTTTGACAGTCGAGGAAAGTGGTTGTCTTAAAGAGTTAGGATATTTGCTAAAGGATTATGACCAGAATTACTTTGATGTTGTTCACCTGACAGGTCATGCTACATTTAAGGATAATAAACCGTGCTTTATCACCGAGACTGAAGTTGGAGATGCTGAATTTAGCAGTGCAGAAGATATCGCAGATGAAATACAATTTCAATATCCTCCGTTAATTTTCCTTTCAGGCTGTCGAACGGGGTACTTAAGAAATGAAGGTGTTATTCCCTCAATGGCACAAGAGCTATTGAGCAAAGGAGCTAAGGTTGTTTTAGGTTGGGGAGACAAGGTTTTAGATACACAAGCAGCGGCAGCAGCAGGTTTTTTTTACCAAAATTTATCAGCCGGAATGACAGTAACAGAAGCATTAGCTTGTACCTATCAAGCACTGCTTAAAAACTTAGGGACAGCAGTTCGAGGAGATTGGCATTTATTGCGTTTGTATGTAACTACAACAATTCCGGGCGCTTTGGTTAAACGTAATGCTATTAAATCTATACCTCCTTCTTTTACCGCTCTAAAATTCTTAGACTCAGGAGGGAAAGTGAGAGTTGCTACCCGTGAGGCTTTTGTAGGTCGTCGTCGTCAATTACAAAACTGCTTGCGGAGTCTCAAGATAAACAATGAAAAAATAGGGGTTCTCATTTATGGTTTTGGAGGGTTAGGAAAAAGTACCCTAGCAGCGCGGCTTTGCGAGCGCTTTTCAGTAGCAGAAACAGAAATCATTGTTTGGTGGCAGCAAGTTGATGAAACTAAAATTGTAAAAACATTAGCCGACAAGCTAATCAATCCAGATTTCAAAGACCTCCGCGAGAATTTACGAAATAGCAATGAAGAGCTCAAGTACAGACTAGCTCATTTATTCAGAGAATTAGGTAAAAAAGCTGAAAAACGTTTTTTACTTTTATTTGATGACTTTGAGTGGAATTTAGAACACCGCCAAGGCAAATATCTACTTAAACCTGACGTAGCCAAGTTTTTTAGCGCATTAGTATGGGCAATTCAAGAAACCTCCAGCCTTCATCGAATAATTATTACCTGTCGTTATGAATTTGAATTAGATTTATTAAATTATTTTCACAAAGAACCTTTAGACTCTTTCCGAAAATCTGATTTACAAAAAAAACTGAATCGTTTACCAGCTTTTAATAGTGAGGTAATTGACAAAAAATTAATTAAACAATGCCTAACTTTAGCGGATGGAAATCCTCGCTTACTGGAATGGTTAAATGATGAAGTGTTAATGAGAGGAAATGTAGAAGCGATACTGAGCCAGCTAGAAGCTAGCTCAGATGATTGGAAAGGAAAAATTATCTGGGAAGAATTGTACCAGCAAATTGACGAGCCTCTTAAACAAATACTAAGCCACTGTTTAGTGTTTAAAATCCCTGTCCCTCTCTCAACATTAGAAACAGTTTGTGAGTCCATCTATGGCTGCCAAGAAGGTTTGAGTCGAGCAATTAGGTTAGGGTTGATTGAAGTTAGTCCAGAAACTACAGGATCTCATCAACTTTATCGAGTTTCTCGAATTTTACCCCATATTATTTCTAGTATCCAGTTACCTCCCGAACTCCTAGTGTACTCGCTGTATGGAAAGGCATCAAAAAATTTATATGAGTTATGGGGAAATAAAAAAAATGAAAGCCCAGAAAAATGGCAAGAGATTTTTCGTTTGATTTTGGCAAATAGAGAGAATCCTAGTCGGTTTAGACAGGGATTCTATAGAATGCTTGAAGTTCAATATAATAAAGCGGCTGATAACGCTTATGAATTTGAACTGAGACAAGTGGCTTCTGATTTAGGAGAAGATAACCTTTGCACTCAGTTAGAACACTATCTGCAACAGGGAAAATGGAGAGAAGCGGATGAAGAAACAGCGTGGATTTTTTACCAGATCATGGTTAAAAAAAACCATCAAGACTGGAAAAAGCTGCTTAATAACTTTCCGTGTAAAATGCTCAAGGAGATTAATCAACTCTGGCTATCTTATAGCAAAGGAAAGTTCGGTTTCAGTATTCAAGCAGAAACTTATCGAGGTCTGATAGACCCGATATGTTCTAATGACACCATATCTTGGAACTATATGGGCTTTCCTCGTGGACCTCATTGCACGATATCTGTTTATTTTAAACAAGAAAAATGGAAAAATTTTGGGGTGCGTGTCGGTTGGAACCAAGGAAAGGAATGGCTGAGCTATGAAAAAGTTATGAATCAGTTGAGGGAGCTAGAAAATAGAAAAAATGGAGTTCTACCATTATTATTATATACCCGCTTAGTAGGAGTAGGGAATATGATGGAGGATTGTGTAGAGATCATGTCTCGAGGCGATAGCTATTACAACGAGATGCAAAGGGTGTTGGGGTCGGCGGGTTCTACCTCCGTAGGTAGAGGTTTCGATGGGAGGGGGGACGATCCAGCAGCGCTTAGTGGAAGGTTGTGGATGATCTATTCTCTCGTAGAAAGACTTGTAACCTGTAAATTGGTGCCAGGAGACTGTTGCACAATTTTGAATAATTGGTATTATTAAAAAATTTTATCAAATGTGTCAAGCTCGAAAAAATCTACTTAACCTAGCTGTGGATTTTCTACGTCCTTGAAAAGTGCCGTATGCCTGCTTAGCATTATTAAAATTTAGTTGAGATGAAAGTATCTTTACCTAGCTGTAACAGTTTTAAGTTCTAAGCGGGGAAAATTGGCTATCCCCGCCTAGAACAAGATTTTGGAGTGAGTGGGAAATTACCCTATCCCCGCCTAAACCTCTAGCGGGATTTTTACGACTGACCGCCATTGTCTTTTCCGTAGTCACAATTAAAAAATCGGTCAGTCGGAAAAATAGCCGCCATGCAGTCCGCAAGGACATCAAAAACTCGTGTGTCACGCGCTTGACTTTGCTTGAGGGTTACTGCTTTTACCCGTTTATAGAAATGGTTGTCAAGAGGTTTGACAACCATTTATGGAAATGGTTAGATACAGATATCACCATTTATGGAAACGGTAATGGCTAACAAAGCACGGAATACATCAGGCAAGTTTGCCCCGAAATCTGAGACTCCCCGCAAGATTCGTTCTGTTAATCTTACGGATGATGCTTGGCAGTGGTTGGCAGATGTGGCGGCACAAGCTGGGGTATCTCGTAACGACTATCTAGAGGTAATGGCAGAGGGCGGTATTCCATTTATGGAAACGGTAGAAACTAAAGTTACACCGTTTATGGAAACGGTAGAAACTGAAGTTGCACTGTTTATGGAAACGGTAGAAACTGAAACAAAAGTGGATAGTGCAAACACGGCACAACAACCAGATAGCGAAATTTACCCGCTTATAGAAACGGTAGAAGTTGCATCGGGGTCACACAAAGAGGAAGACACCAGGGCTGAATATAATGCTTTGCTAGAATCCAGTACCCACATCACCAATAAACTCAGAGAGGAGGTGGCAAAATTGCGATCGCAACTCGAAGCAGAACGCGGCGATCGGGAGGAAATTGAGTCGCAACTCTCCGAGAAGAAGCAAAATTCTGCTCCGGCCGCCACACTTTCTGAGAAATTAACACCTGACGCGGCAATGATGTTGAGCAAGCTTCGAGCCAAGCGGAAAAAATCTAAGGTGGAATTAGCAGATGTTGAGGCGCTGCTGGAACTGCTCGACGAAAGCTGAGGAGACAAAACTTTACCAGTTATTGATGGAGGGGAGAATGCTTAGAAGAAGGAAATCGGCTAAACGAGTGCTACAATTGAAGAAAGCACAGCATTTCCACGAAAATCGAAAATACACAGCAGCAAAGGCTGAGTATAAACGCTTAATAGAGTATTGATGAGAACGTGGGCTGGGGGGGAGCAGCCGGGCTATGGCCCGCCCCCCCCAGCCGCGCTCGGCACCGGGTC
>NZ_JAUBRO010000103.1:0-6971 GCF_036701945.1 Microcoleus sp. MON1_C1
CTACCTTGTAGAGATTTTCTTTCAGATGATACCAATCTAAAATTTCTTGTCTTTGTTCATTGTCTCCAATTTCTTTAAATATGTTCCAAATTCCGGCATGACCATCTCCTAGGCAATACATAGGGTGTAGTAATTTTTGGCTATTACTCCAATCAATTAAATCTTGATTATTTTGAAAAAATGCTCCCGAATAAACATTATCTAGACACACGGCTTTATAGTCTTTCCAGTAACCACCCTCGCCCTTGGTTTCGTTGCGTAGCCTGACTTTTCCCCCATCTAATGTAATTTCTTGGACTCCTTGTTTAGATGTAGGCAATTCAAATTGTTGTCTCTTAACTAATCTTTGTAATGTACTGTGAGAGTTTTTGATACCCGTAAATTTTTCCAAGTCTTTTTCTGCCATTTGATAAGATTCGTTGGCACTGATTAAAAGACAACATTTTTCCATCAGTGGACTAAATTGACTATAAGCTTTCAAGCCAAAATATTTTGCCTGATTATCTGTAAGGTCGAGGGAGCCGACTATTGATTTTATTTTTCGGGGTTTTCCTGTTTGAATTCCTGATACTGCTGAAAAAAAAAGCTACCTAGTTCTGGACCCACTTCTTCTAACATTTTCTGACGCACAGCTTTTTCTATACTTTCAAAACTTTTTAACTCGGTTGGCTCGGTATTTCTGTAAAGAATTTCTGCTGCCGCTTTTAAGTGGGCTTTTAGCTGTTGTTGGTCTGAGGGTGTCATTTTCTTTACCTCATCTTTATTTTACGATTTTACTAGCTTTTTTATTTTAAGCCTTTTTTGACATATTCGCAAAAGTGAGATGCACCCAATTAGAACCCGCAGACTATCAACGCTGTACTGCTTCTGCGATGGATGTTGGTCAATATAAATTTGATCATCAATACTTGTTAAATGCGGATAAAGATCGCCCTGACATAATTCTTAGAGATGGTAGTTTGTTTCCACAAGATGCCTACTTAGATAACTTCTTAATAGACAACAGAGGAGGTGAGTTTACTCGTGAAGCTATCCGAGAACTTTTTAACTGTCTTCACTGTGCTAGAGCTTACAAAACCATTTACTGTGGTGTTTCAAAAAATGTCCAACTGAAAGTATATAGCGCTATTTTAGACTGGTATATTACCAAGGAAATAGATCCCAATTGGGAAACAGGTAATTATACTCTTAATGATGCTCAGATGATGACATTATTATTGGGGGGTTATAGGTTTAAAAAGAATTTAACCGAAACTATTGCTACTTGTTTAATTCGTCGTTCTTTTACTACAAGAGCAGCTTTGAATGAAAAAGCTAATCTTCAGGCTCTGGATTCCTATTTTAATCGCTATGAAGAAAGACATGATTTTAATATGGGTCCCTATCGTGATTTGTGTAATATTTTTCATGTATATATGTTTTTTATGGGGCATTCCACAAGTCCCCGTCAACTTTTACCTCGCTATGAATTTTTCCACGATTCTTCTCTAGGTTCAGCAACAAGCGTAGCACAAAAAATTCTTACTGCTATAGACTATTCAGGTGTATTTGCTGACAATGAACATTCATTTTCTATGTCTCCAGACGAAGAAGCCATTATTTATGCGATCCCAAAAGTTACTATGCAAGCTCACCGCGAATCAAAAAATATTGGTGAATATTTAACTCAACACACTAAACAATTACTTATGTCTCGATATAAAACTTTATATCAAAAATTCTATAAGGAATATCAACTGTGAAAATCGTCGCTGGCATCAGTTTAAAGGGAATTAAACCGCGTGTATGGGATAGAACCTCAGAGTATTACCTTCCCCAACTACACGCGGTAATGATTTCCTACGCGGATTTTCACAAAATGCCTAAACGCAGGGGTGAGGCAATGGAAAACGGACTGCACGAATCTCTGGGTATTCCTACTCAAGTTCAAATTTATCTTGATAACGGTGCTTTTTACTTTATAAAACGTGATGGTGAAACGCCAAGAAAAGAGTATGAAGAGTTTGTAGAAAAAGCTAAACCAGACTGGTATCCAATTCCTCAAGACTTTATTCCTACTCCCAAAATGACATTTAAGGAGCAGAAACAATGTTTTAAGCGCACAATGGAAATGAATCTGGCTTATAAAGACAATCCATCATACATTCCTGTTATTCACATTAGCGAATTGCTTGAAGATTATGTAAATGAAATCAAAGCCCATAAGGAATTCCTAGCAAAACCATATATTGCTTTGGGTGGCATTGTACCAAATTTACTAGGCGCTCCTAAAGCAATACCTTATCAGAAAATTCTATCTAGCATTCAACATATACGCGAAGAATTTAAAAATACAAAACTTCATGTTTTTGGCATTGGTGGCACAGCAACTATACATTTAGCTGCTTTACTGAAGATTAACTCAGTAGACTCAAGCGGTTGGCGCAGTCGGGCGGCACGGGGGATGATCCAATTGCCTGGAACCGGAGAGCGAATTGTGGCTCCTTTAGGTAGCTGGAGGGGTCGTCAAGTCAGTCAAGAAGAAGAAAAAAAACTAGAGGAATGTCTCTGTCCAGCTTGTCGTCAGTATAAATTAAATGGACTGAAAATAAGTGGTATGGAAGGTTTTTGTAATCGAGCTACTCATAACTTGTGGATACTACTGGAAGAGGCTCGACTAATTGAAGAGCATCTATATAATAGTGGGAATTATAAGGAGTGGTACAAGGAACACTTAGATAACACCATTTATCGTCCACTGATTGCTCAAATAGTGGAAAATTTGGAATCAAAAGAAGTCGGTAAAGGCTAAAGCTATGAAAGTAAGGGTTTGGCGACAATAGCGATCGCACCCTGACCCCTCAAAAAAGCGTGTGAAGCGCGGCTATCCCCTAGGGAATCGCTGGCTCAAGAGTCAAAAACGCCACCTCTAAAGCTGAGCTAGCTCTCATTTACTTTGCATATTGTAATTATCACCAAAACCTATCATTTTTTCTCAGTAGCTTTCCGCTGCTCCCTTCGGGTTTTACAGCAAAAGTTAAATACGCCTGAGCTTATCTGCACGGAGCGAAAAGTTTTGTTACAATAGGTAAGCTGTTACAAATCGTAACTTATGCTGGTTTCTATTTTAATAATTGACGTTGCCCTCGTTGCCTGGTCTTTGCACTTAATGCAAGAGGCGATCGCGCAACGGGAATTTTCACTAATGCTAGCCGGCACCCTAGTTGCGGTTTCAGCCGCCGCCCTGCTAGTCGTCTACTTCCTCATGGGGTCTTGTTTGAGCCATTTGACGGAAATATCGCAACACACTTACTAAATCATAGTAGGGATTGACCATTGTCTAGAAGCGATGAGATTTTTGGAAAAAAAAGCCGAAAGCCTTGCCAATCCAGGGTTCAAAACTAATTTGCCCAAAAAGCTTGACAAATATTGGTCAGTTAAGGCATGATTGAGAGCGCGAAAAGAAAGGGGAATTAGCTCAGTTGGTAGAGCACTACAATGGCATTGTAGGGGTCAGCGGTTCGAGCCCGCTATTCTCCATAAAGAAAACCCGTTTACACAGCGGGTTTTGTTATTTCTACAACCAAACTCGTAGATCTGCTATTCTCAATTAGGGGTGACACTCACTGACAATCCCAGACACTCCATGCGATAAATCTGCGATATGCCCAAAGGGTCGGTAAATATAGAAGTTTTCAAGGATCGGCTGCGGCTTGCCTGGTCATGGCAGGGCAAACGTTTTTGGCTCTACATCGGCTTACCAGACACGATGGTCAATCGCAAAGCCGCCTCCATGAAAGCCAGCCAAATCGAGCTAGACATCGCTAGTGGCAACTTCGACCCCTCCCTGGTCAAATACAAGCCACAGAAACAAGAATCAATCTCTGTTTCTGAGTTGTTTGACCAATTTGTCGAATACAAGCGCCGATCCATCTCCAACGGTGGATTGACTAAATATCTGGCGTTACAAAAACACGTTTCTGTGTTTTTCAACGAAAAAACCACAATTTCTGTTTCTGAAAGTGTTGCTGAGAAATTTCGAGATTGGCTGGCACAGAAACTTGAACCCGTCACCGTAAGGGAACGGATCGTTTTGATGAATGCTTGCTGGAGTGGGGACTAAAAAAGAAGCTGGTAGTCGAAAATCCTTGGGCTGATGTTCACGTTTCGGTCGCACCCAAACAGCGCCCGCAGCCGTTCACGCTTACAGAAATAAGCGCCATCGTTCACAAATTTCGCTCAGATCCCGAACTTAATCACTACGCGGACTATGTGGAATTCAAATTTGGCTGCGGTCTACGTACCGGAGAAGCAGCAGCGGTCCTCTGGCGACATTGTTCACCTGAGTGCGATCGCATCTGGATCGGAGAAAGTTTGAGCAACGGATCTCGCAAATCCACCAAAACTAATAAGGCGCGCACGGTGCCGCTAACACCACGCCTGCAACACCCATTGCTCGATCGACGACCGACTATCCCTCACGGGCCTCTGGATCTAATCTTCACCAGCACAAACGGCTGTGCGATCGACTCCAAAAATTTCTGCAACCGTTACTGGAAACCAGCGCTTGCTAAATTAGGGATTGATTATCGCAAACCGTATAACACCCGACACACTTTGATTTCGCATGGTTTGGAATCTGGCATGAATCCGGTGGCAATCGCATCGCTTACCGGCCACAATGTCAGAACGCTCTATGAAAACTATGCCGGATTAGTCAACCCGCCAAAACTACCAGATTTGTTGCCCGCTTTGAACGCTGTTTTGCACCCGGTTTCTGAGGTTGATTCTCCGGTTTCTCACCGAGATACCTCTCAATAAATTTCTGATGGTCGGGATGATTGATATCGCCATTGCAAGTTATTAATTGGTTCAACAAAACAGGATTATAGAGAACTTTTCCGCTAGGATTTCTCCCCCAGTGAATCCCTTCTATAAGTCTGTTTTGCTGTCGGTACCGCAGAAGGGTTCGATCGCTACCATTGAGGATTTTACCAGCAGTTTTTGCATCACAAAAGTTGTTCACGTTCACTTGGTTTAACTCCTAATAACCCTTTGATTACATTGTCTTTAATCATGTTTTGACGCATCATTTCACTAAGGAAAATGTGGGATTCAACTGCTGAAAGCTCTTTAACTTCGTCACTGAAAACTTTCCACCGAAAATCCTGTTCAGTGGTTATTTTGATCGAATCTTTGTCCATTTTTACCCTCAATAATTCGACTGATTCTTTCTTTGACAATTTCATCCTGAGTATTTAGCCAGCAGTCGATCGCCTCTTGGCTATATTTAGTCCCCGGTGCCTTCCACGCATAGAGTTGACTAATCAGACTTTGCATCTGCTCAGGATAAAATTCATCCCACCAAATCAAGGCAATCTCACGCATCTTTTCCGCGTCAATTTGTTCGATTTGTTCGATTGGTGGTGGTGGTGGCTCACCCACAACATCAGCCGGGGTGTCAGTCGGCGCGTCAGTCAGCGCGTCAGTCACGGGCTGCGGTTGGTTCAGTTCAGCCGATTCTGTGGTTATGACTTGGCCGCTCTGTTCTATGGCTTCTGTGGGTGGAGTTGGTGAGGTCGGTTGTCCAAGCAAAGCAGTGAAAGCGACTTTTTCGGCTTCCGTCAGCGCATCCCAGACTTTTTGGCGATCGGCAGCCCCTTTGCCACAAACATCTTTGAGAATGACTTGGATCTCTGTGGCAAATTGAGAATCATTTTCGGCGATCGCAAACCTAATGAAATCGATCAGCTCTGCTTCCTCTTTTTCCTGTGCTTCTGCTTGTGCCTCTGCTTCTGTTTTTTGTTGATCAACTTGGGAATTTTCAGGTCGATCAGTCTGAAATCCTTGCTGTGTATGGGTCGGATGGGTGCGCTCGACCTGCTCAACTTTATCTCCCAAACTATCGGATTTTTCATCAGGGCGAAATTCTGAGTTCTGGCTCAGGTCAGCGTTGATAGTCCTTGCTGTCTGTGTTTGGGCAAAAATATCTTTTTTTTGTGTTTTTTGTAGTTCATGTTGATCCACTTGTTGAGTCTGATTTTCAAGTTCTTGCTGGGATTGGATTTCAGCTTGCACATCTTCAGCGCCATCCTCATGATCAACCCCCCTTTTTTCAGTGTTTGTCAGGGTGGATTTACAGCACTTCCGGGTGTTATGAGGTACAATAAGAATAGATTAAAAAAATACATCAATGAAAGCATATTCAGTAGATTTGCGAACAAAAATAGTAGCAGCCCATCAAGAGCAAAATCTGTCGATCAGAAAAACAGCAGCGATATTTTCCGTCAGTAAAAGCTTAGTTCAAAAACTGGTCAAGCAACAAAAAATAGAGGGGAATTTACAGCCGAAACCCAGGGGAAAACCGAGATACAGTCATTTGAATAATTCCACAGCAGAGTTGAGAGAAATAGTGGCCGCACATCCCGATGCAACCTTACTAGAATTGTGTGAGTTATTTGCCCAGAAGACGGGAAATTGGGTGGGTAGAACAGCTATGTGTAACGCCTTAGAAAAGTGGGGATTAAATCGTAAAAAAAAACAGTGAGAAGTAGCCAACCCGGCACTGAAAGAGTCATGAAATTAAGGTTAGAGTATTGGGAAAAACTCAAGCATATCGACCCAAAAAATCTAATATTTTTAGATTAGACAGGAGTATTACGCTTGTTTAACCAGAACTCATGCACGTTCCCAACGAGGAACGAGAGCCTATGCGGTCAAACCTTTTTATCGAGGCAAGAAAGTCACAGTAATTGGTGCAATCAGTTTCCAGCGGGTAGTAGCATTAATGACCATAGACAACTCGATGGATAGCCAAGCATTTGATGTGTTTATCGCTCAATGTTTAGTGCCACAATTGTGGTCGGGAGCAGTAGTAGTGATGGATAACTTACCAGCGCATAAAGTAGACTCAATTAGGGAGCGTGTCACTTTTGCGATGAGTATTTATACTAAAGTATTTCTTCGCTTACCAATTAAGTCATTTAAGTAAG
>NZ_JAUBRO010000104.1:0-6825 GCF_036701945.1 Microcoleus sp. MON1_C1
GACCATTGCCGTTCTTGATAACTGTTCGCTAGTCTAACAGCGAGCGCACTTTTTGACCTGCTTAGTCTAAACTCCAAATCTAATTCTATACAATTTACTTCATCATTATTTTTAACGATAGTAATTAAGCAACAATTAGTAATATGTGGATGAACAAGGTGAAAACTGGAATTAATAAAATTAATCAATAAATAGGTGGAACTACTGTTTTGCAATTTTCTCTCAGCTATTTCTGCTAATGATGTATCATTTACAACCTTGTACTGTTCATTAATCATCAAACAATCAAACGAGTCTGTTGAAGAATGTACTTTTTCTTTACGCCATTCTTTAGGATTTGATTTATTAAAAACAACATTCTTGAAGGCTACTTTAAGTGATTTATCTTTAATTTGATTTAAGCTTTGAGAAAAATTATATCCTTTTACCGCTTCATAGTTGACATAGAAATTACTATCCTCCTTATATATCTGTTTATCTTTCATTTTATCATTAATCAAATCAAAAATAGCTTTAAAAACTATTATTGCTTCTTTAAATTCGACATCATTAAGGTACTGTCCCTCAAGGGATACTTCATTAATAAAAATTTCCATTTTAGATTCCAAAAAGACGTTCAAAATCTTTATCCATTTGGTCAAAAAATCCTTTAGGCCATTCTTCAATTCCTCCATTGGGTTGAACAGGAATTTGTACAACTGGTGGCTCTGAATTTAGCTGTAAGTATAATATATTTAAATTTTCATGGTCAATAATTTTATCAAGCACAGCTATTCGCAAGGCATTTAAAATATGATCGCTATGTGATTCAATAAAAACTTGTACCCCACAACTGCTAACCTTAGCTAGAAACTGAGTTAGTCGCGATTGCGCTTTTGGGTGTAAATGCGCTTCTGGGTTTTCTACAATTAATATTTCACCTTTTCGAGCAATTAATCCTGAAACAATAATTGGCAAAATGCAATGGTATCCAAAGCCAACATTAGCTGGTTTATAACGATCTTTTGAGGCGTTGGTATTAAATAAAGGTTCTAAAATGTTACTTATTGATTGTGATATTTCTACTTTAGCTCCCTCAAAAACATAACTTAGCCATTCTTCTGTTTGGTTAGATAATGTCTTTGCATTGTCTCCTAAGCACAACATATCATCAACTAAATCATTTCCTTTTCTATAAAGCAAATTTACGGTAAATTCGCCTTTTGCACCTACATTAGGAAATTTTTTCAAAGTGGACTTGAAATAAAATTCTTGTGGGCCAATGCGATTGGCTGAAATGTAGTGCATATGACTAAAATTGAAAGATTCATCTAAGAAATTAAAATAAAATTTCTCATCTTCTATTAAAATAGAATCATTAGGTATTAAATTATTTAATGAACAGTCGCCTAATATTTTTGATTCATTCTCAGTAGTTGAGTATTCATTAGTATTGTCTTTTTTTAAATACTTTCTCTGTACCGTAGTAACAGAATTGTCTAAATTAAATTTATTACACAAATTGATCTCGCTGATTTTTGCCACCATATCATCATCGGAATTTTCTCTTAATAAATATTCCATACATTTATGAATAACTTTATTGGGATGAACAATTTCCTGGAAATAATATTTAAGTACAATAGATTCATCTCTTGAGATACTACTATTCCTAACATCAACAAAATTACCCAGTCTTACACAACTTCCATTCAACAAAATTTGGGTTGTCACTTCACTATGCTCAATAGATTGTCGCATTAAAAGCAAAGCTTGTAAAATAGTAGACTTACCACGCCCATTTATGCCTGTTAACAGGTTAATGTGTGTTAAAGGAAACTGTATTTTATCTTTAAAACACTTAAAGTTTTTTAACTCTATTTTAGTTAGCATTTTCTACGTCTCCTAAAATATTTTGTGCTAGTTTAAAACGGTTACTAACTTTAGATTTGCTACTCGTGGAATACTTGATAGCGTCAAAGTATTCTGGATTTTCAAGCAATTTAATAAAGTTATCTTGAATAGACTTTTTGTGAGATTGTAAAAACTCATCGCTCCTTGCAGAGAAAAAATAACACACAGATTCAAAAATTGCGATATTTATTCTTCCCCTATTTTGACCAGAGGGCAAACGAAAATTTTTAGGACCAAAAAATTCAAAAGTTAAATTCATTACTCGCTCAAAATCATTTTTTAATAGATCTATGTCTCGATCGTCCATTAAATTAATTTTTTTCATAGCTCTTTCTACAAAATCACTCATATCACCTTGATAATCGTTGTCATAATCAAATAGTTTAAAAGCCAAGTAACGCAAAATAACTTCTCTATCTTTCATTCTTTTGGGTGAAACACCGTCGTCTATAGCCTTTATAAAATATTCTTTTTCTGATAACTGTTTTAGCAGCTTGGTTGACTTTCCTGAAAAAATACAATTTCTAACTTCTTGACGTTCCAGTTTAGTTCCTCCTGTGTTAACTCTATTGAAAATATCATAGACAACTTTAACGGGAACAGAGGGCTTAATAAGATATATGTAAAGTTTTTTATCTTCAATCCTTGTTTCATAGTCACCTGGTAGTTCTTTAAGTTCTGAAAAGGTGTAGCCATTCAACTTAGTTAATGCTTCTAAACCACTTAAGTTAAATTTATCGTTAACAAATTCATGTAAAGCTGTAGTCCGCTGTAGACCGTCTACAATAATTAGTTTTCCCTCTTTTGTTTGATTTAAATACCAGGGAGGAAGGGGGAAATTTAGGATGACCGATTCAATAAATTTACTTTTTTTGTCTAATTCCCAAACTACATTGCGTTGAAAATCTGGATCGATAATAAGCCTGCCATTGTCATATTTCCTCAGTAACTCAAAAATAGTTTGAGGATCTTCTCTAATATCAATATCTGCTTCAGTTGGATCGTAAGGATACAATCCACCACTCTCACCACTATCCTCTTCAGCAGTATCCTTATCTGTTTTGATGACATCATCTTGGAGTTCACTATCCGTCATTACTTGCTCCTACTCCTAATATGTGTAACCTTGATGATTCCTCAATTCCACTAGCCTGTAATTTCTTAACGGGACTTAAACAAATTTTAAGCCTAAACAAAGCTAAAACAGGCTTTAAGGGATTTTACCATGCTTAGCACTGATTTTTGTTTAAGTCCCGATCGGGGTATTTAAGCCGGATTTGGTATAAGACTTAGAAAAAGCTACAAAACTCTTTTTGTTTAAAGGACTGCGATCGAGACGGGGCTAATCGCCCACAGGTAAGCTCAGTATAAACCCTGTTTGACCAAGTATTGCAGCATCTAGTTTGATATCGCCGCCGTGGGCCCGGGCGATTTCCCTTGCTAAACTTAGCCCCAATCCCGAGCCTTCTATTTTTTGGATCTGAGTCGAGTCACCGCGATGGAAGCGCTCAAAAATGCGATCGCGCTCGCTCAAAGAAATATCCTGAGAACTATTGACAATTTTCACAATTACTCTTTTTTCCTGACAGTTGGCCTGTAACCTGAGCCAACCTTTCGGTAAATTATATTTAATCGCATTACCAACCAGATTTTGCAAAACCTGCACCAGCAAATCGCGATCGCCCTTGATATATAAATTAGGAGCAATTGCCATTTGTACATCTAAATGCGGTGCTAGCAGTTGCATATCTTCGGCAATTTCCGATAGCAAAGCCGACATATTCACCTCAACCAAATGTAAACCCATACGTCCGGCATCAGCTAGAGAAAGTAAGAGAAGTTTACGGGTTATTTCATTCAAACGGCGCACTTCATCCAATAAATTACTCAGCGTTTGCTGCACCTCAGAACCAGATTCAACTTGATGCAAAGCCCGTTCTAGTTGACCTTGCAAAATTGCCAGCGGAGTCTTTAATTCGTGGGCAGCATGTCCACTAAAACGAGAAGCTTGTTTAAAACTTCGCTCTAGACGTTCTAACATCTGATTGAACACAAAAATTAATTCTATAAACTCTATATCCGTTGCTCCGTAAGGGACGCGCCGATCAAGCCCCTGTACGGTAACATTCCCGATCGCCATCGTGAGGCGCCCAATTGGATACAGAATACTCCGCGATATGACCCACGCTCCACTCGCAACCAGTAAAAGCACTACGGGAATAGAAATTAGAAAGATATTACGAATCAATTCCATTTCCCCATCGATAGCTTGCAAGTTAACGGCAATGGCTGCTTGACTATAAGGAGAATTAATCGCGCCGACACGCCAAATTGCGGTGCTAGTACGTTGGGTTGCTAGCTTAGCTTTGGGCAATTGAGGAGGATGAAGTGAATCGGATGGCGGCCGCTCGAATGGGGAGCGATCCTGTGGAGGTCGATCGAATGGCGGCAGATTGTGTGGGGGCAGATCGTGTCGAGGTCGATCGTGTGGCGGTCGATCAAATGGGGGTCTGCTTTCGGGCGGTGGAAATAAATTGAGGCGATCGGGAGGTGGTGGCTCTAATGGATTTTGTCGAGGGGGAGGTTCTAATTCAAAATCTATTATGCCAGGATCGGGAGCGGGTAGCGGCAACGATCGCCAGATGGAATTCGCATCAAGTCCATCTTGCCACTGGCTCGATTTGTAGATTAAATTACCATCTCTTTGAGCCACGATCAAAGCGACGGTGGTTTCTCCATTCATGCCCAAAAGTGATGGCAAAGAATCAGTATAAGCATCCCATTCGGGCGATCGCGGGCGGGTAGCGTGGATTAACTGAGTTTCTATTCCAGCATCAAGACGCTTGACTTTAGCATCGTAAATCAACCACCACGAAACAACACCAAAGCCTATCAGAGCAATACTTGCGAGCACAGAAGATGATAGAGCAATACGAAAGCGGAAAGATTGGAGTTTCATGATGGTGAATCTGGTTTGCGAAACCGATAGCCAACGCCGCGCACACTTTCAACCCATCCCATACCGCCGATAGGTTCAATTTTCTTGCGAATGCGTTGAATACATACATCTACTACATTGGTATTTGGGTTGAAATCATAGCCCCAGATATGTTCGAGGATTTGCGTGCGGGTGAGTACCCTACCGGGCGATCGCATCAGATATTCCAATAGATTAAACTCCCGGGTTGTCAGTTCGACTTTATGGCGATCGCAGGTAACTTCTCGGAGAATGCGATCGAGCTTAACGGGGCCAACACTCAGAATATTTTGCCCAGTGCCCGAAGCACGCCGCACTACAGCATAAATCCGAGCAACTAACTCCTGAACAAAAAACGGTTTAGCTAAATAGTCATCAGCACCCAGATGTAACCCTTCAATGCGATCGTCTAGTTCATTGCGAGCAGTTAATAAAATTACGGGTACGTTGCGTCCAGCCTTTCGCAAATGTTTGAGAATAGATAATCCATCTTTTCCCGGCAATACAATATCAAGCACGATCGCATCGTACTCATTCTCCATCGCCCGCCCATAGCCATCATTGCCATTATCGCAATAATCCACAACAAAGCCTTGTTCTTTCAAGCCCATACAAACAAAATTGGCGATTTTTTCTTCATCTTCAACGTATAGAACATTCATAGATTTATCTATCCGGTTGCGATTATACGGCTATCAGGGATTTACTTAAATTACAAAACTGTAATCCATCCGCACTGTTGCAGGTAATGTTTGGGGAATTTGATGTATTTATAAACATTTTTAGGTCGGCGATCGTAACTCTCATGAAAATTGCTTCACTGCTCGCATTACCTGCTACAGCCTTGCTGCTGGGATTTAGCAGCTTGACTTTTCCCGATCGAACTACAGCTAATTCTAATACTGTACTAGCCCAGAGCCAGCCCGAACCCAGTCAAGAGCGCAGACGCCCGCCCCGTATAGATTTTGCTGCTGCTGCCAAACAATTAGGAGTCAGCGAAGCCGAGCTAATCGAAGCTTTGGGCCTACCCGCCAAACCGCCGGAACCACCAAGTGAAAATAATCGCCCGCCCAGCCCACCGCCCCGTCCTCGTTTAGATATTCCCGGTGCAGCGAAAAAGTTGGGAGTCACCGAAGCAGATTTGATTAAAATTCTGGGCATTCCACCGCGTCCACCCGGCGATCGTAATCTACCTCAAAATTCCGAAAAACGCTAATTTTTCCACATTACAAAACTGTAATCCCAGCACAGGGATAAATGTCATGTTCAACCAGCTTAATGATTGTAGCGACTAACTCAAAGGGCGATCGAGAATCCATTTCTTTAGCCTGACAACTGCTTCAAACTTAGAAAACTAATCGGGGTAATTATACCATGTCACAACTATTTCCTAATTCAATCAATGCACCGGGCAATTCTTCTCCCCAAAATCAAGGAGTACCGGGCAATCTTCCTCCCCAAAATCAGGGCGCACAACTTACGAATTCGGCTTTACCTCCCCAAAACCAAACTCCACCCCCTCCGCCAGCTAACAGTATTAGCACCACAGCAGGAAACGACAATATTACCGGAGATAGTTTAGATAACTTCATCCTCGGTAGTAGTGGGACTGATAGCATAATTGGAGGAGAAGGTACAGATACAATTAGCTATCTTTCCCTCGGCAGCGGCATTACCATTGAGGCTAAAGGTATTGTAGATAAAGGCGCAGCCGGTACAGATACCATGCAAAATATAGAACAAATAATTGCTCCTTTGGGACAGACTAATACCATCGATGCTTCTACAGGTAGCGGCACAGCTTCTATTAATGTGGATTTGTGGCAGAATCGTATGGCGGTTAACAATCTACCCGGTATCGGCACTCTGAATTTTACTGTATAGCAATTCCATTTGAGATGTAAATATGGATTTCTCTGGTAAAATAGGAAAGTTTGATAATAAATGAAAGGGAA
>NZ_JAUBRO010000010.1:0-154306 GCF_036701945.1 Microcoleus sp. MON1_C1
AGAAATCAGTTCACTATCTTCTTACACTTTCATTCTGGAAGCTTTATTCTATGCAGCTTCATATTAAATTGGTATTACAGCTAATAACCGTGATTGATAACTCTTGACTCACAAATATCGATCGCCATCGGTAAATTATTTGATTGACAACTTTTATAAAATCTGGTACTTTATCCATCTCTGGTACATCATAAAACAGCGCGCAAGTTTTCTTCAACATTTTTGGTAACAGCCGGAACAATATCCCCCTTTAAAACTTCTCAACCATCAAACTAACTCAGTTAGGCTATGGGAGCATAAAAAAACGTTTTTGTCAATATTCAATTTAGGTGAAAGTTAGGTGAGGTGAAAGTTAGGGGCGATCGACTCTCATCCGCACCGGAAAAAGATCGATCGCTGCTGCGGTTGGTTTGTGATATGAATTTGATGTGTGCGTGTACCAGGAGAATTTAAACGTGGAACTCTATAAAGAACCGAAACACCAGATAGTTTTTGCAGATTCACAAGTTAAAGATTGCGAAAGTTTAACAGAAACGGTCAATCTCGATACAGAAATTGTTATTCTGAAAGCCGATCGCGACGGCATCGAGCAAATCGCCGAAACACTTAAACAGCGGCAAAACATTGCAGCCGTCCACATTTTGTCTCACGGCGCAGCAGCCAGCTTGCAACTGGGAGCAATAGAACTAAATCTCAGCAACATTGAAAGCTACCGCAATTATTTAGAAACATGGTTTGCTTTGCCAACAACTGAGGCAAACTCTAACTCTCCAATTACAGCTAAACCCGAAATTCTGCTTTACGGTTGCAACGTCGCCGCCACAGAAGCAGGTGTGGCTTTCGTGGAAAGGCTGAGCCAGCTCACGGGAGCAAATATTGCCGCTTCCGATAACTTGACTGGGAATGCTGCGTTGGGTGGAGACTGGGAACTCGAAGTAACTACGGGCAACATTCAAACACCTTTGGCATTTTCTGCGGAGGCGAGGGAAGCTTACAGTGGCGTGTTAGCAACCTTTACCGCTACCGACTTTACCAGTCTGAACAACGCCATCCTTTTTGCTAATGTCCTGCCGGATGCTGATGATATCAACATCACTGGTCCTATCACCTTCAGTCCCGGACAAGTTCTGCCTGTAATTAGTAACCCTGTTAACTTTGTTGGCAGCACTACAACTGGAATTACGATCGACGGCGGTGGTAATAGCCGACTATTTTTCGTTGACACCACTGCCACAGTCACCTTATCTAACCTCACACTTCAAAATGGAGTAGCAATTGGCAAACCGGGAACTCTTGGTGGTGGTGGCGGCGCTGGCTTAGGTGGCGCACTTTTTATCAACAAGGGTACTGTCAATATTGACAGCGTTACCTTTGCTAGCAATACAGCAACAGGTGGTGCAGGTGCGCTCGGGAGCGGTGGTGCAGGTGGCAACAGCGACTTAAGCACCGGTAGCGTAGGTAGTACCCCGGGTGCTGCTGGTGCCGGTGGTATTGGTGGTACACCCGATGGTGCCGGTGGTATTGGTGGTACTGCTCTGGCTGGTGGTACTGGCTTCCCTGGTGGTACTGGTGGTACTGGTGGCATTGGCGGTACTGGTGGTGCAACCAATGGTCCTGGAGGCAATGGTAGTGCTGGTGGTACTGGCGGTGCTGGAGCCTTCGGTGGCGGCGGTGGTGGTGGTGGCACTGGTGGTGCTGGCCAGAATGGGACTGGCACTGGTAACGGTGGTAATGGTGGTGTTGGCGGTGCTGGTGGTGCTGGCGGTGTCGGTGGCGGTGGCGGCCCTGGTGGCCTTGGTGGTGCTGCTGGTACTGGTACTGTTCCTGGTATCGCTGGTACTGTTGGTGTCGGTGGTGCTGGTGGCTTTGGTGGTGGCGGTGGTGCTGGAAGCACTGGTGGTGCTGGTGGCGGTGGCGGTGCTGGTGCCGGTGGTACTACTGGCGGTGGCGGTGGCGCTGGTTTAGGAGGTGCTATTTTCCTCAATACAGGCAGCACCTTAAAGGTGAGCAACAGCACCTTTAGCGCAAATAAAGTGACAGGTGGTGCCGCTGGGGGCAACGGTATTGCTGGTCAGGGCTTAGGTGGCGCGATTTTTGTCAACACAGGTGCTACGGCTAATTTGACGAACACTACCATTGCCCTCAACACTGCCAGCGACAATGGCGGCGGCGTATTCAACTCTGGGATAGCTAACGTCAACAACACAATCGTCATTAGCAACTCTGGCGGAGTCACCCCCGAAATTAACACCATCACCGCAGGTGCTAACAACGTTACTACAGGTGGTACGCCGGGAACCCTCCCCCCTTGGCTGGGCGCACTAGGCAAGAATTTCGGTGGCATCGTCCCAACCCACAACTTAATTAATAGTCCTGGCAATCCTGTCATCAATCTCGGCAACGCAGCCACCGCCCTCAACGCAATAACTGGTGCGGCTCTTACTACTGACCAACGTGGCACTGAATTTAACATTCCCTTTGCCCGTACCGTCAACGGCGCTGTTGATATCGGCGCTTATGAGTACGGCCCCACAATTACTGGTCAGAAATTCAATGACCTCAATGGCAATGGCGTTAAAGACGGGACTGATGCCACCGCCACAACTCCAGCGCAAAACTTTGTTATTTATGTAGACGACAACAACAACAATGCGCCGGACCCCACTGAAGAGCAGGCTACCGTCGCCACAGGAGGTACATACACCCTCCTCGACACGAAGACTAACAGCCCGATTAAGGAAGTGGCAGTAACTGGTTGGCAGCAAACTCTCCCCGCTACAGGCGCAACTCCCTACAGCACAGGTGTTGCTGACGCTGCTACGGGCCGAGACTTTGGCAACTTCCAACTGACATCGATCGCGGGCAAAACCTACACCGATGTCGCCGGCAACGCCGTCTTAGACATTTCCACCGACCCCACCTTCAACGGCGTCACGGTCACTTTATACAAAGACACCAACCTCAACGGCACGCTAGAAGTCGGCACAGATACGGTTGTGGGCGCGCCGGTAACGAGTGCGGGAGCCGGAGATTACCTATTCTCAAATATCGGCCCCGGGAATTACCTGATACAAGCCACTGCCCCAGCCAACTCCAGTATTTCTTTCCCCGCTACCCCAATTCTAGTTAGTGCCCAAAGCGGTACTCCCGTCACCGGTCAAAACTTCGGCGTTTTCCAAAACATCACCGTTAGCGGCACCAAATTCACTGACCTCACAGGCAACGGCTTCTCTGCCGACGATACGCCCTCCCCCGTTACTACTATCGTTCGCTTGTTCAAAGATACTAACAATAACAGCACTTTAGATAGCGGTGACGCGGAAATCGCCTTTCAAGGTACCGGAACAGCGCCAGCGGCTGCTGGGACGTATAGCTTTGCCAACGTCGGCTCCGGTCGGCACTTTGTGAGACAAGACGTACCGACTGGTTTCTCACAAACCGCCGGCCCGGCTTTTTATACAATTAACCCGGTCAGTGGCACAAACATTACGGCTCAAGACTTTGGCAACTTCCAGTTGGGCAAAATCAGCGGGATTAAATTTAACGATCTCAACAAAAATGGCATCCAAGATGCGCCAGCAGAACAACCCCTAGGAGGCTGGAGAATCTACGTGGATGCCAACAATAACGGCACCTTCGATGCTGATGAAGAAAGCGAAATCACGGATGCTACGGGTCAGTATGAGATCGACGACCTTACAGCCGGCACTTATACAGTGCGGGAAGTGCCACAAACTGGCTGGACGCAAACTGTACCCCCCGTCAACCCAGCCACGCCTACCCTTTCAGGCGCGTTTACGATCGCCGTCACCAGCGGTACAAACTCCCAAAACAACAACTTCGGCAACTTCAAGCCCAACTCGATTAGTGGTCGGAAGTTCAATGACCTCAACAACAACGGGGTACAAGATACCGGGGAACTAGGACTTCCCAATTGGAAATTCTTCCTCGATACCAACAACAACGGCACTCTCGACACGGGAGAAGCGAACACTGACACCGATCCCGCAGGCAACTACAAATTCCTCGATTTGTCAGCAGGAACCTACAAGGTGCGGGAAGTCTTGCAGCCTACTTGGACGCAAACTACCCCCGACCCCGCCGACATCACTGTCACCAGCGGTCAAGACATCACTAATATCAACTTCGGCAACTTCCAGTCGAGCACAATCAGCGGTCAAAAATTCAATGACCTCAACAACAACGGCGTTAAGGATGCCGGAGAATTGGGGCTAGCTAACTGGCAAATATTCCTCGACAGTATCAATCCGGATGGATTGTTTCAGCAGGGCGAACCAACTACCATCACTGATGCAGCGGGCAACTACACTCTCCGAGATATACCCGCAGGTACTTACCAGGTAAGGGAAGTCCAGCAAAACGGCTGGACGCAGACGACCCCCAACCCCGCCCCCGTTACTGTTAATCCCCCAAATAACATCACCGGCATTGACTTCGGCAACTTCTTGCCACAACCAGGCGCGATCCGAGGTCTGAAGTTCCAAGACACCAACAACAATGGCACTCAGGATGCTGGAGAACCGGGTTTACCCAATTTCCAAATTCAGTTAACCAATGTCGTAGCTGGAACTGCTCCTGCTCCTGTTACTACTACCACAGACAACAGTGGCAACTACCTGTTCGCGAACCTAACCCCGGGAACCTACCGCGTCAGGGAAGTCAACCAACCTGGGTTTACCCAAAGCACGCCCCAACCGGCCGACATCGCCCTAACTTCAGGCGCTATTGTCACCGGCATCAACTTCGGGAACTTCCCAGCGCCGACGCCGACGCCGACGCCTCCACCTGAACCGCCGACGCCGCCACGGCCACCTGAACCGCCGACGCCGACGCCTGCTGCACCGACGCCGACGCCGACGCCTGCTGCACCGACGCCGACACCGACGCCTGCTGCACCGACGCCGACGCCGACGCCTGCTGCACCGACGCCGACGCCTGCTGCACCGACGCCGACGCCGACGCCTGCTGCACCGACGCCGACGCCTGCTGTACCGACAGATTTGGTTTGCCCTGAGAACTTCCCCAGGATCGCTACTCCCAATGATCCCGGCACTTCTTCAGCGGGTAATGTGATCAACGGCCCTAACGGCGACGATACGATCGTGGGTAGTGTCGGCAATGACTCTATCTTAGGGTTGGGCGGCAACGATTTGATCTTTGGTCGAGGGGGCGGCGACTACATCAATGGCAATATTGCCAACGATACTGTCTACGGAGGCATCGATAGCGATACTCTCTACGGTGGCAAAGGGTTTGACCTGATTTTTGGAGATCGCGGTAACGATACGATTTATGGCAATCGTGGCAACGACTCTCTCTCTGGTGACGAAGGCAATGACGTATTGTACGGCGGCAAAGCCGATGACGTAATTTTGGGAGGCGCTGGCGATGACGTGCTAATTGGCGATCAAGGCAATGACACTCTCTGCGGCGGCGAGGGTAACAATACCTTAATTGGCGGCAGCGGCGATGATTTGCTCTTTGGTGACACCGGCGATAACTTGCTCTTTGGTGGCATTGGCAGCGATACCCTCGTCGGCGGCATTGGCAGCAATGGCTTTGTCTTGTCAGCGAGCGGAGGAATTGACACCATTTTCAACTTCACCGAAGGAGTGGATTCGATCGAGTTGGTGGGAGGCTTGGACTTCAATCAACTGTTATTGACCGAAACTAATGGCTCGACGGCGATCGGGCTTGCTAACAGCGACCAGATTTTGGCTATAGTGACGGGCGTGCAGCCGAGCCAGTTATCAGCTCAGAGTTTTAGCTTGTTGGTTTAGTCGGCAGATCAAACTCGGCATTTGCAACCGAGCATACACTTGCCAGTCGTCCCAGCAGAGAGGGACTACCCGAAAGCAGAGCCTCTAAACCCATGTTTAGAGGCTCTGCCAAAGAAGGGGAACGAATTCCGTTCCCCTTCTTTGGTCAAATTTGTTCGAGATACTTTAGCAAGTCTGCCATTTCTTGCGGACTCGGCTGAAACTGGGGCATTGGTGGGGTTTGCCCGCTGGTGACTTGGCGGATCAAATCGAATTCGGATTTGCGCTCGGACACTCCGTGCAAGTTGGGTCCGACTTGACTGTCTGAAACCGATGTGTGACACCCCGCACAGTTCATTTGAAAGATGGCGGAACCCTGAAACGGGTTGCCCGTCAGGGATAGTACGCTTTTGACGTAAGGATCGGCGACTTGAAACTGACGAATTGTCATACTCGCCAACATGATGGCAACCAACACCGCTAGCGCAAATATGGCAAGTCGCTCGATCGGGTTTTTAATTTCATTCCTGGCAAGTTGGTTATTCAAAGGAGTTCAATTAAAAATAGTATCTACAAGAAAATTTATTTCTCATAACATAGCTTAATCGTTCGCAGCGGGGAGAGCAAGCTCTGAGACCCACGGAAGGCTGCTTTTGGGAAAATTCATCTGTATAAGTGCTGGTAATATTAAAAATAGGTTGTTAAATCTTAACGTTAAGGAGCTCTCATGGTAGAACCGCTACTTTCAGGTATTGTTCTGGGTCTAATCTTTGTTACTCTGGCGGGGCTGTTTTTTGCGGCTTATCAGCAGTACAAGCGCGGCGATCAGTTGGGTATCAATAAGTAAAAGGGGCTACAGTCCCTCACTCAGGCTGTCAGGGGGAGGGGGAATTGGGAATTGGGCATGGGGCATGGGGCATTAATCTACCTACTGACTTCTTCCCTCTTCCCTCTTCCCTCTTCCTTCTTCCTTCTTCCCTCTTCCCTCTTCCTTCTTCCCTCTTCCTTCTTCCTTCGTTAAAGATATCGATCGAGAATAGCAGCAGTTTGCAGCCCTGTTTTTTCCCAGCTAAATTGTTTTGCTCTGGCTAAACCGAGCTCCCGCAAGTGCGATCGAACTGTGGCATCGACTGCAAGCTCTTGCATAGCAGAGGCAATTTCCTCGACGCTGTAGGGATTGACTAATAATGCTGCACCCCCCGCCACTTCGGGCATTGAAGACAGGTTAGAGGTGATGACAGGAGTGCCACAGCCCATTGCTTCGAGCACGGGGAGGCCGAATCCTTCCCAAAGACTGGGGAAAACCAGCGCGATCGCTTGGTTGATGACTTTGGGCAAGTCGGCTGCGGGGAGGTAATCTAAGAATTTTACTCGATCGACCAATCCCAATTCTTGAACCTGCGCCTTCAGCAGCGGCGTATAGCGTTTGTCTTCCGAACCTGCTATCCACAATTCGTACTCGGAATTCTGCTGCAAAGCAGCAAAGGCTGCTACAACTCGCTGCACGTTTTTATAAGGATTGTGGCGGCCGATATAAAGAAAATAATTGCTTGTTGGTAAGTCTAAAAAACGGAAAAAACTGGTATCATATCCGGGAAAAATTGGCGTAATTAAATTAGTAGAAATCTTGCAAAAATTAGCGATATCTTGTGCTGTTGATTCTGAGTCGCAAATGACGTGTTGAGCCTGCCGCAGCACTTGGGGAATGTAGTAGCGGTGATAAGGTGTCAGAGGATCGAAGCGACGGGGAAATCGCAGCGCTATCAAGTCATGTACTGTAATTATATAGCGGCAACCTGCAAATAAAGGAGCTTCGGGAATTGGGGAAAATAACAGGTTAGATTTTAGCTGTTTGTAAATTTTGGGAAGTTTGGTTTGTGTCCACAACAATCGGTTGATGTGTCCTTTGGTTCCTTGTTCGGGTGTTAGATTGGCGGGGATTTGGTAGCAGTTGTTATTGGGGAATTTTTCGGGTGTTAGTAATGTTGGATTGAGGGATTTTAGGTGGGGAAATAGGTTTTTGGCGTAGATGGCTAAGCCGGTTGGTTTGGAAATTAGGAAGGAGAGGTTGATTAGTAAGTTAGATTGGCAATTGGGCATGGGATAATATGTAGATTGCGGTTTTTTGGTGGGATTTTTTTTTACCGCAGAGGGCGCAGAGGACGCAGAGAGGAGAAAGGAAGAGAGGGAAGATTTAAAGATATTGCTGTAAGATGTTGGCGGTTGCTTTTCCGGTTTTGTGCCAGCTAAATTGAGAGGATCTGGCTAAACTCGCAGTTTTTAAGTTCGATCGCACTTTTGAATCTGTGGCTACTGTTTGCATGGCTTCGGCTATTTCTCCGACGCTGTAAGGATTGACTAATAATGCGGCATCTCCGGCTACTTCTGGCATCGATGACAGGTTCGATGTGATGACGGGTGTGCCGCAAGCCATTGCTTCTAAAATTGGTAAGCCGAATCCTTCCCAAAGTGTAGGGAAAACTAGGGCGATCGCCTGATTCATCAGTACGGGCAATTGAGAATAGGGAACGTAACCGAGAAACTTTACCAAAGATTGTAAACCTAATTGTTCAACTTGTGCTGTCAACTGCGGTGTGTAGGCATTGGGAGGCCCAGCTAGCCACAATTCGTAATTTGCGCGAGCGGGCAAACTCGCAAATGCAGCAATCAATCTTTCCAAGTTTTTGTAAGGATCGTGTCTGCCGGTATAAAGAAAATAATTTTTGGCGGGCAAGTCGAGATATCTATAATTAATATTATCGCAAGCTAGGGGAATGGCGGTCATTTTATGAAGCGGAATCTGGAAAAAGTTAGCAACATCTGCCGCCGTTGCTTGAGAATCGCAAATAATGTGTTCTGCTTGTCGCAAAACCTGCGGTATGTAGTAGCGGAAATAAGCTGTTAAACGAGAAAACCGTCGGGGAAATCGCAAAGGAATTAAATCGTGAACTGTGACGATGTAGCGGCAGCCAGAATACAAAGGTGCTTCGGGAATTGGGGAAAACATCAGGGTGGACTGCAATTTTTGGTAAATTTTTGGTAACTCAAACTGAGTCCACAGCAGCCTGTTAATTTGTCCTTTCGGGCCGCGATTCGGTGTTAGAGTGTCGGGGATTTGATAGCAAGTATAATTTTCAATTTGCTGGGAAACAAGTAATGTGGGTTCTAGCTGTTGCAGTTGCGGGAAAAGATTAGCTGCATAAGTTCCGATTCCCGTTGGTTCAGGAGTTAAGAAGGACAAATTGATTAACAGTGAATTAGACATGATTTTAGATATCCGGCGACTGGAAGTCGCAACTACACATACAAAGTCCCAGCAGAGGGGGACTGAAGAAAACGGTAATAAAATCGACTTTGATATTAGTCCTATGCAAGAGGACTTTAGCTTTTGGCTAGGGGTTTTAAGCCCTGGTGGACTATTTAATTAGCCTTTAAGTTCGATCGAGCATTTGAGCTATATCGGCAGGATTTGGCAGCCGAATTGTAGCATACTCTTGGTGAAGAATCTCAAAAAAACTCTTGACTTTTTTATCGAAACGTGCGCGTCTAAAGTTCTGACTGCGTTGCTGTGCACCAGCTTGAAATTCTGCTAGCAAATCGGGATTAACAATTAGTTGATGTGAATGCTGGCACAGTTCCTCAACGGTATTGAACAAAAAGCCCGATCGCCCATGTTCGACAATTTCCGGTTGGCCGCCGCCGTTGAAAACAATCGGAGCACAACTGTTTTGCATTGCTTCCACAGTCGCCATCCCGAAATGCTCAAATCTTTGAGGATTGACTTCACCCAAACCGCAGCCGTGCCAAAATATGCTCGCTCTAGCATAAAGCGATTTTACCTCATCAAAGTCAGCATTGACTTTTAGCTCGATCGCCCTTGAATCTTGCTTCAATAAATTCTGAACCGTCTTTAAATAAGGATTTTTCGGAATGCTACTTCCGGCTAAAATGAGCCGCCATCCTTGAAATTGTTCGGGATAATCTCCTAACAAACTGCGGAAAGCTTTAATTAGTTCAATTTGCTTTTTTGTGCCCCCAGCTTCAAACTGTCCCACAGCCAAAATTATTTTTTCTTTCGGCACTTTAACTGTTGCCATGTCCACGGGCGGATAAAGCAGAAAAGTTGGCTGTAGGTTCCAGCGTTTCTCCAACCACTTAACAGTAAAGTGACTGTTGGCAATAATAAAAGTGTAATCATCGACAGCAAAGTGGCAGTTGCGGAAGGTATTGGGAAAGTGGCAGAAAAATACTGATATCGGTGACAGTGGTTTGACTTTTTCCAGTTGGTTCGCGTTGATAAAAATATCGTAGTTTTTGCTTTCTCTGGCAATTTCATCAAAGGGATTTTCCATATCTTCCACGATGATGCTGGAATCGATGCACTGCATTCCGCGTTTCTCGTAAAACGCCAAGGGAAGAATTTTAATTTTGCATCCTGAAAGGTTGAGTCCGTACCACGATTCTAAGTCGGAAACAGCAACTGGTTTGTTGGCGATAAAAGTAATGTCAAATTCATTTTGTAGCAGCGAGGCGATGGTAGCGACGTATTTTTGACCGCCACCAATAAAATGCAGTCCGTGATCGTAAATGGCGATCGACATTTTGCGATCGCCCCGAACCACCTGCAATCGAGATAAAATGCGATCGATCTTCATCCGACTGTAAATCACCGCCAACTTTTCCGACAACTGTGGCAATACAGTTTCAATGATTTCTGGTTTCTGATAATCAAGCAGCTTTTTAATCGCTACAAATAAACTCTCGAACAGCAAATCGTACTGCTTGTTAGTAAAAAAATCAGAAGTATGAATTCCTTTGACTAACTGCAACGGTTCATGTTTTGCCAAATACAAAAACCGATTTCGGTTGCAGAAATACTCGGTAAGTTTGCTTCCTTTACTCGAACCACGATATTCGTGATGGGCGATTGCTGCCGGAGTATAAAGCATTTTCCAACCGCGTTTGTGGCAGCGTTTGGCAAACTCTACATCCTCAAAATACATCACAAAATCTTCATCTATCGGCCCCACATCTTCGAGACATTCCCTGCGAAAAAGGACCGCCGCCCAACAAAGCCCTTCGACTTCCCGTTCTGTATCGTACTGTCCCGAATCTTTTTCGCCAAAACCGACATCTCGCCAATAAAAATTAGGTAATTGCTGAATGCCAGCGCTGTTAATTCGCCCGTCTTTAAACAGCAATTTGCCGCTAGTCGCACCTACTTCTTTATTAGTTTCTAGCCGTTTTACAAGAATCTCTAACCAGTGACTGTCAAGGGTAGCATCGTTATTTAGAAAGGCGATATATTGCCCTTTTGCTTCGCTGATGCCGAGGTTGAGGGCTTTAGCAAAATTGTTGGCGGAGTTGACAAAAATCCGAACTTTTGGAAATAGTTCGCGCAGGGAAGTAACGGAATCGTCTTGAGAACAATTATCAATTACAATTAAATCTAGTTGCTGTTCGGGATACGCAAGTTTTTGTAGAGATTTTAAGCAATCTTTCGTGTGGCGCAGACCGTTATAGTTGACTATAATTAACGAGCATATGGGCAGTGTGGTCATCTTTGATGCTTTATTGTTGTCGATCGAGCAATTGAGCGGTAAGCTTCTCTAAAATAGCAGTATGTTGCTGCTGCACTGCTTTAATTTGCTCTATTTCAGACTGAAAAGCTGCGATCGCATTTTGTTGAGTCTCAAGCTGTGCTGTAACTTCGGGAGATGCGCTGCTGAATTCGGATTGAATTTTTTTCTCTAGAGTTTGTTGATTTTCTTGCAGTTTTTGCAATTGAATGCTCAATGTTTGAACGACGCGGGTATTGGCAAAATTGTAAATTACTTGTCGTTCGAGTACGGGTCTGAGCAATTTTCGGACTATTTTTCTAACTGCAATTACTGCGGAACCCAGCCGTCTTTGGTAAGAGGTAATGGGGATGTTATAAATGTCGAAACCTGTCTTTAAAAGGGCGATGTCTTCGTCATCTTCATCTCTGGCGATCGCACTATTTTCGGTTCCCAATAACGGCGGCTCAGCAATACCAATTCGCGGCTCCAAAGTTTGCCGCAATCTATCTATTATCTTTTGAGTTGGTATTTCTTCGTAATGCAAACTTTCCTCTCCTTTAAATAACTTACTCTGACTTATTATGGAACAGGCATATTTGCTGTTTCACTCATTGTAACTAATGGTGAACAGCCATCTTTGCTGTGTGAATAATTGTAAGTAATTGTGCACAGGCAAGATGCCTGTTCAAGGGCGGGCAGGATGCCCACCCCACAAGAAAATTCATCTCTTGTTAAATCAGGATTATTGCTTCCAATATTGGCAATATCTCAATTTAAGCTAACTCAATTTGACTGTCATCACCAATCAGAAACCGCAGAGCTTTTGGACGAGCCGGCGCAATGGTTAGTTGAGCTCGCTGCCCGATCACGCTGTCAACAATTCGTTGGTGAATGCCAAGTATTTTCGCCCCTTGCAATATTACACTGTGTTCGATATCAGCATCAATCATGGTCACGCGATCGGCAATACTGCTGTAAGGCCCGATAAAGCAATTTTCAATGCGGCAATTTTCCCCAATTACCACTGGCCCGCGAATTGTAGAATTAATGACCTCCGTTCCTTCCCCTATTTGCACTCGCCCGATAATTTGACTTTTGGCGTCTACTTTTAATTCAGTTGAAGCTACGATACGGCTATCTAAAATGATTTGGTTTGCACTCAGCAAATCGTCTTTTTTCCCCGTATCCAGCCACCAACCTTCTAAATTGCAGGCTTCTACGTGTTTTTCCTGATTGATGAGCTGTTGAATGGCATCGGTAATTTCGAGTTCGCCACGGGGCGAGGGTTGAATTTGATCGATCGCCTCGTGAATAGTAGGAGCAAAAAAGTAAATCCCCACCAGTGCTAAATTCGATGGCGGGACTTGGGGTTTTTCTACTAACTCCAAAACTCTTCCTTTCTCATCAACTTTTGCCACACCGAAAGAAGAGGGATTGGGAACGGGACGCAGCAAAATCAGAGCGTCTAGTTTTTGCTGGTTAAAAATCTCTAAAAACGGATCTAGCTGATTTTCAATTAAGTTATCTCCCAAATACATAATAAACGGAGAATCGCCCAAAAACGGTCTGGCAATTTTCACCGCGTGAGCGAGTCCCGCCGGCTTTTCTTGCAAGATATAAGTAATTTTTGCACCGAAGCGAGATCCATCTCCTGTTTTCGTCTTCACCTCTTCTCCGGTTTCAGGACTAATAATAATCCCAATATCCGTAATCCCAGCCGCCACAATTCCTTCAATTCCGTACCACAGTATCGGCTTATTTGCTACAGGAACCAACTGCTTAGCACCCGTATAGGTGAGGGGACGCAAGCGTGTTCCTTTGCCGCCAGAGAGGATGAGTGCTTTCATTGGGTGAACTCTGAGTTATCCTTTAGGGTTTGCGGTGCTGGCTTGAGTTGCCTGCACTTGTTCGCTCTTGTTGATTTTAAAGCACCGCTACCCCGCTGGCAATAGTTGTCGTGTCTTATGATACAAATGATTTATGCCGATCGAGCTTTTATAGTCCGGGACGCATAGAGTGTCAGAAACTTGGTTTTTTGCCGAATAAAGCACCTAAAAGCTGAGGTTTTTTGTCAATAAACGCGGTTTCTCAAGGTTGCGAGTGCGCCAGTCCAGATTTAATTGCGTACCGTTTTAATAGCGACCGTATCGGGCGATAAATTGACTACCACTATTGTTTTGATTTGTCAACCAAGCCCACATCTGATCCCCCAGAGAAAAATGCCACCATTCGTTAGGATGCTGCTGAAAACCCGCAGCTATCATCACATTTTTTAAGATTTGCCTGTGACGGTGATATTGCTGTTCTGGTTCGCGCTCTCTATTACCAAAATAATCGGGATAAGAACGTTCTGATATTTCATCAATCGGAGAACCCATATTAATTTGCCGATTATTTTCGTCCACTAAAGTTATATCTAAAGCTGCACCTGTACTGTGAGGGGGAGGCGTCGCGCGATCGAGGCTCGGTACTGCCCAAAATTGATATACGTGTTCTATAATTACTTGGCGTTTGTCTTCGGAAACCGGAAATTCGCAGCCTTGAGCTAGGGCAATTTGATTGAAAGTATAATCCACCATAAATTGCTGGACTTCCACGGGTCGATAAGCGTCAAATATCAGAATTTTCCAATTTTGATAATTTTGCTGTAGCTCAGTTTTAGCGGCGATTAAACTATCTACCACTCCTTGTCGCAAATAGTAAGGTGAATCTGCTTTGCTGTTGTGATAGGGAGCACCCAACTTTTGATAAGGGTGTGGAATTTCAAAGGCAAAATGTTCGGGTGGAATAGGGACTAAAGGTTCGCCACATTCGTCGATTGCTATTTGCTGATATGCTTTCATATCAAGGTGTTACCCTACTTTATGATTACTGATGAACTACAATACTAAGTATATGCTTTTCACTTGAGTCAGCCGCGCGGCAAATAGCAAAGCAGCTAGAATATCCTCATGTTCTAAATCGTCATAGTCATCTATAATTTCTTTATAATTCATACCAGAACTGAGTAATTCAAGAATCCACTCTACTAGATATCGGAGACCCCGCCTACAGGGTTTTCCGTGACAGATATTTGGATCGAGTGTGATGCGCTGCAAAAGTTAGTTTTCCATATTTTAGGAGCCAATATTGAATCTATCCTAACCTAAAGAGCGTAGCTTTCGATCAGTTTATAGTAAGGACTTTAGTGCTTTCAATCTCCACCTAAAGTCCTAAAGTCCTTACTGCCAAAAAATCCTAACTTTGACGGTAAGCAACTACCGCATAAAACGGGTCGCCGCTTGCTATTCGCAGCATTTGCATAAAACTCGGCAAGTTAGGCTTGCGAACAATTACTTCCGGCTTGCTAAATCCGGGTATATTCGCTCCTTTGACAGAATCAAAGTAACCCTTGACTAATTCTACCCGATCGCCCTCGGAACCTTCCCGCCAAGCCGCGATCGCCTTTTGATAAAACATCCGGTTGGAAAAACTCATAATTGCTACGCCCCCCGGCTTCAAAATCCGGTGAATCTCCGCAAAAACCGCATCTGGGTGCTGCAAATACTGTACCGAAACGCAGTTGACAACCGCGTCAAATTCTGCATCCGGCAGTGGCAATTTGGGATTTGCGTTCAAATTTTGCACGAAATAATGATTCAGCCTGCGATTTTTTGCCAACTCCTCTTCATTCATGCCGTGCCCTTCGACATGGGAAAATTGCATCTCGTCGGGCAAGTGAGAAACCCAACTGCTCATCATATCAAAAATCCGAGTATTCGGTTTCAGCCGTTCTCGATATAATCCGGTGAGTTGCTCAATGAATCCATCGTCTACGTGAGTCACAAACCGGGGAGCGGAATAGAACAAATTGTCGTCGGTGTCGTCTAACTTGGTGCGTTGGTCGGGTGGAAGCAACATAAATTCTGATTGCAAACTAGATTTACTCTTTCTAGTTTAAGAACAATAAGAATTGTTAACATATCCGGCAGAAGGCGGATTCCCGGTTTTAGCGTAGCATTCGATCGCCAAAAAACCGACTTGCACCCTTTGGGCTGACCGCTTTTCACTGGCTGGTACTGTGCTGCTTGTGGCCAGAAGACGGTTTGCCGACTTCCAGCATTGGCGACAAACTGCAACAGGTAGGCGGGACGCTGACAGGCGCGATCGATCGCATGGAAGAAAGAGGCCTAGTCCGCCGAGAGAGAGACACGCGCGATGGCCGCATTTGGCGCATTTGGCTGACACACTCCGGCAGGGAACTGCAAGACGTATTGCCCCCGCTGGTAGCTGAAATCCGAGATCGAGCTGTCGAGGGGATTTCAGAGGGCGATCGAGAACTCTTTTGCCCACTGATCGATGGGGCGAGCGTCAATCTTTCCTAAACCGACAAATCAATCTTTTTAGTAAAGCCAGCAGCATCTACCTCCACTACATTACAACTAACCGTAAAATACTACGCATTCTTAAAAAAAGCAGTGCTACTTTCCTGCACGAATATCACCGCAGCCGCCGGACAAATCGCCCACAAATCCGTTGAAGTCGGGCAGCGGGTGCAGCCGGGAACTCCGTTAATAGCGATCGTCAGTAATGATTTGTGGGTAATTGCCAACTTCAAAGAAAAGCAACTGGCAAATATGAAACCCGGCTAAAAAGTAGAAATCAAATTAGATGCTTTTACTGACCGTAATTTTGAGGGTGGTCTCGATAGTTTCTCCCCTGCTTCTCGCGCTCAATTCTCCTTATAGCCTCCCGATAATGCTAGGGCTATTTTACCAAAGTCGTGCAACGGATTCCTGTCAAAGTTATATTTGATGCCGAAAGCTTTAAAGGCTATGAATCGCGAATTGCACCGAGGATGTCTGTTACGGTAAATGTTGAACTGAAATAAGGGAAGAACACGGATACACGGATACACGGATGAATTTACAAGTCGGGCATTTGATTTGTTTGGGGTAAGGGCGACTAACAGGAGAAAACCCTGACTTCTTGGAGCAGTTTGAGAAGTTTGAGCAGTCGGGGATTTTATTTGTTTCGGTTAAGGGCGATCGCCCTTGCAATATCATCTTAAAAAGTTAGGTATCTGGTAGTGAAAACAAAACCTAAATCTCGTCCACCAGCTCGAAAACGGGTTGTTGCTTTGTGATGAGTGGCGATCAATTCAAATCGGAAAAATTTTATTGCCAACAAAACAAGTCTATGGTATACTAGAAGATTGTGAATATTAATCAAAAGTAAAGTAACAAGCCGGGAGAAATCAAAATGACACAGCAAACCCTGCACGGAACCAGCCGCAAAAGAAAAAGAACATCCGGTTTTCGCGCCAGAATGCGTACCGCAACCGGTCGATTGGTAATCAAAGCTCGCCGCAGCAAAGGTCGCCACCGCCTCGCAGTCTAGCACTGCATCAAGGTTGAGAGGCCTCAACGATCGCCCTACGCCATGTTGCCCGAGACAAACCGACTTAAGCACCGAAAAGACTTCAGCGCCGTATACCGCAAGGGAATGCGCCGTAACTCGGCCCATTTCAGCTTAAGAGCTCTGCGTAAACCAAAAAGCGCCGAATTTGCCAAACCGACAGCCGAAAAATCCTTGCAGCCAACTCGCACAGGCATTTCCATCAGCCTGAAAGTCAGCAAACGCGCTGTAGTCCGCAACCGGATTAAGCGTCAGATTCGGGCAGCTTTGCGACAGCTATTGCCCCGATTAAGGTTCGGGTGGGATTTAGTAATTGTCGTGCGTCCGATCGCACAAGAGTGCAATTATGCAGAAATTCTGCAAGAATTAGAGCAGTTGTTGGTAGAAGCCGAGGTACTAGATGGGAATTCGAGAGGAAGTATATTATGAAGGCGGCCCCGCGCCGGGAGACTTGATCCTCAATTTACTCCTGGGGCTGACAGTCGTCGGAATCCCCCTAGCAGTAGGAGGAATTGTCCGGGCTCTGTGGCTGCGGTATCGGATCACGAGCCGCCGAGTGTCCGTAACTAGCGGTTGGATGGGGGGCGATCGTACAGACGTTATCTACTCAGATATAGTCAAAATCGTCACAGTACCTCGCGGTTTCGGGACTTACGGAGACATGGTGCTCACCATGAAAAATGGCAGCCGCTTGGAACTCAGAGCTATGCCGAAATTTCGAGCAATGTATGACTACATTAACGAAAAACTGCCCGTAGCCGCTCAAAAAGCAAACGCGGCCCAAGCTAAATAACCGAACCGCTTCGCCCTCAAATCAGGGTAAAGTGAGTGCGAGTATTGGCAAACTCATTACAACAAACCCGCAGACTGGGCGGTCGATCGACGGGCAATGTCCTAAGATAGAGACAAAACCCTAAAAATTGAGGCGGCTCGCCTTCAGCGGGTAAAAATAGTTCTCAACAGCAAACATAGAGCACCTAAATTAACTCAAAGCGAATGGATTTCGGTATCTCGTTTCTCTCCAACAACCTCATGCTCCCGATCCTAGATTTTTTCTACGGGATCGTGCCAAGCTACGGTTTAGCGATCGTAGCTCTGACGCTTGTGATTCGCTTTGCTCTTTATCCTCTCAATGCAGGCTCTCTTCGCAATATGCGGCGCATGAAAGTAGCGCAGCCATTGATGAAAGAGCGAGTAGATCAAATTCAAAAACTCTATAAAGAAAATCCTGCAAAACAGCAGGAGGAAATGAGCAAAGTATACAAAGAATTTGGTAATCCTCTAGCAGGATGCTTCCCGTTGGTGCTGCAAATGCCAGTGCTGTTTGCACTGTTTGCAACGCTCAGGGGTTCGCCGTTTTCTGACATAAATTACAGCGTAAACGTTCAAGTTTTGCCCAAAGAACAAATCGAAACTGTTCAACCGCAAGCTTTTGCTACACCGCCACAAAATATTTACGTCACAGGTACTTTTCATGCTCCTGTTGTGGGCGTAATTCCAGGCGGCGACAAACTCGCAGTCGGCGAAACAACCAAGATTAATTTTCAAACCCCAGAGGGCAAACCTCTCAAAGCTCTAGCGGCAGAAAATAAGAGCGAAATCGACTTTGAACCCGGCTGGAAAGTCATCAAAGGCGAAGAAGTCGTCAAGGTAGATGAACAGGGCAACATCACGGCCTTAGCGCCCGGTGAAGCGACAGTTCAAGGTACAATCCCCGGATTGGCTACTAACAAAGGATTCCTGTTTATTGAAGCTCTAGGCCGCGTTGGCGCGATCGACTCAGACGGTACACTCCATTGGGATATTTTGGTAATGATCCTGGGCTTCGGCATCAGTTTGTACATCAACCAAACCCTTTCAGGACAAGCACAAGGGCCAAACGACAACCCCCAACAGGCTACAGTTAACAAACTGACGCCAGTCATATTTTCAGGGATGTTTTTGTTCTTCCCGCTGCCCGCCGGCGTGTTGATGTATATGCTGATTGCTAACATCTTCCAGACAGTTCAAGCGTTTATATTGTCGCGAGAACCGCTGCCGGAAAACCTGCAAAAAATAGTAGACGAAGCAGAGGCGAAAACAAAAAAAGATCAGGGATTAGATGCCCTTCCCTTTGAGCCAAAGCGTGCCAAGAAAAAGGCTTGATTTTAACAACAATGAAAGACTCTCAAATGCAGCGCGGACAGGCATGGTTAGAAGAATTGCTACAACTGTCCGCAATTCCTTCAAAAGTGGTATGCGAACAACAAAAAGATTGCTATTGGATGACAATAGATGAAAGCAATCTGACTCGAGAACAAGTTGCAATCTTAGTCGGGCCAAACGGTAATGTAATAGATGCCATTCAATACCTCTGTAACACGGTTCAGAATATAGGTCAGGAAGTAGAGGAGTCAATTCCTTATACAGTTGAACTAAATGGCTATCGCATCCGCCGCCAAGAGGAATTGCGCTCGATGGCAGAGTACGCAGCAGATCAAGCCCGATCGACGGGAGTTGAAGTTGAAATAAAATCGCTGTCTTCGGCAGAACGCCGTCAAGTCCACAGCTTTTTGAGCGAATGTGAGGACATAGAAACTTACAGTCAAGGGCAAGAACCAGATCGGCGTTTGGTAGTGCGGCTGCGCTGACGCTAAAGAAGGAAGAAGGAAGGAAGAAGGAAGAAGGAAGAAGTTAAAAATTAACTATTCCTTTTGACCTTTGAATTCAAGAAGTAGGAAGGTAAAAGATTATGGAGACAATTTATATCCCTCATCTACTCACAAAAACTGAGCGGAAAGAGGTCATTGATTTTGAAGAATTTATCCCCGATTTAGAAACTCTTACTCCGGTGCGGGGGCGACTGCAAGTGGCTCACCAAGGGAATTATCTTGAGGTGAAGGCGAAAGCAGAAACAATAGTTACTCTCACGTGCCACAGATGCTTGAAACAATACAATCATCGTTTGGTACTCAACTCATCGGAACTAATCTGGCTCGAGGAAACAGCAAATCAAACAGATTCAAGTTCAGCAGAAATAGAAGTTGCTTTAGAAGATTTGGTGGAAAATTTGTCCCCAGGTGGCTATTTCTCTCCGAGCGATTGGGTGTACGAGCAAATGTGTTTGGAACTGCCGCACAAACAGATATGCGATACTGAATGTCCGGGAATTTCTTTAACTGATGATGCAAATACAGAAAGCTCAGAAACAGTCTCAGACAGTCGCTGGGCGTCTCTGGAAGCACTTAAACGGCAATTGCCTTAGTCAGTTGACTAATAACTAATGACTATTTTTAGCGACGAGTTTGAACTACTGCTGCGATCGCGCTACCCCCTAATTTACATTCCCACACGGGAAGAAGAGCGCGTAGAAGCGGCGATCGCCCAATGCGCCAAAAAACAGGGTTCTCGCGCTGTCTACATCTGGGATTTTGTTGATGGCTACCAAGGCAATCCCAACGATACCGGTTTTGGCAAGCGCAACCCGCTGCAAGCTTTGGAATTTCTAGAAAAATTGCCCGCTTCCGCGCCGGCAATTTTTATTCTGCGCGACTTTCAGCGGTTTTTGGAAGATGTCTCGATTTCCCGCAAGCTGCGGAATTTGGCGAGACTCCTCAAATCTGTCCCCAAAAATATTGTCATCGTATCTCCTTTAATTTCCATCCCGGAAGACCTCAGCGAAGTGATGACAGTTTTGGAATTTCCCCTGCCTGCGGCGGCGGAAATCAAAATTGAGGTAGAAAGGCTGTTAGGGGCTACCGGACAAGCCCTTGAAGGGCGTTTGCTGGACGAAACAGTGCGCTCCTGTCAAGGGCTGTCGATCGAACGAATCCGCCGAGTTTTGGCAAAGGCGATCGCCACCAGAGGCGAACTCCATCCCGACGACGCGGAACTGATTTTAGAAGAAAAGCGCCAAACAATTCGCCAAACTCAAATTCTGGATTTTTACCCAGCCCGCGAAAATATTTCCGATATCGGCGGTTTGGACAATCTCAAAGAATGGCTGCTGCGGCGCGGCGGTGCTTTTACCGATCGAGCCCGCCAATACGGTTTGCCGCATCCCAGAGGTTTGTTGTTAGTCGGAATTCAAGGAACCGGAAAATCCTTAACAGCAAAGGCGATCGCCCACCACTGGCATTTGCCTTTACTGCGCTTGGATGTCGGGCGTTTGTTTGCCGGATTAGTCGGGGAATCAGAATCCCGCACCAGGCAAATGATTCAGCTAGCGGAAGCTTTGGCCCCCTGCGTGCTGTGGATTGACGAGATTGACAAAGCTTTTGCGGGATTAGACGGTAAAGGGGATTCCGGGACAACCAGCCGGGTGTTCGGGACTTTTATTACTTGGTTGGCCGAAAAAACTTCCCCGGTGTTTGTGGTAGCAACAGCCAACAACATCCAGTCTTTGCCGCCAGAAATGCTGAGAAAAGGCAGGTTTGACGAAATATTTTTTGTCGGTTTGCCCAGCCAGGAGGAACGGCGGGCGATTTTTGAGGTACATTTGTTGCGGTTGCGATCGCACAGCATCAAAAATTACGATTTAGAGCGCTTGGCTTACGAAACTCCCGATTTTTCAGGGGCCGAAATCGAGCAAACTTTGATTGAAGCAATGCACATTGGGTTTAGCCAAAATCGAGACTTTACCACAGATGATATTTTAGAATCAGCTAGTCAGATGGTGCCCTTAGCCAGAACGGCTCAAGAACAAATCCAGTTTCTCCAAGATTGGGCCGCTGCGGGGAAAGCTCGCCTTGCTTCTAGATACGGCAGTTTGAGCCGCCGGATTCAAGGTTAAGCTTTTGAAGTCAGTAGTCAGTAGTTAGTAACCAGTTGTCAGTTGGCAGTTACCAGATTTTACTCAACATTCAGCAGTCAACACTCAACAGTCAACCTTCTTCCCTTTTCCTTCTTCCTTCTTCCTTCTTCCTTCTTCCTTCTTCCTTCTTCCTTCTTCCTTCTTCCTTCATTTGCGGTTTTATGAACAGTGTATATAGCGTTTTCAAATTTTTAGTGGGTTTTCTGCTCGCGATCGTCCTGATGGCAGGTGCTAGCGTGGCTGCTGCACTTTACTTTGCCGCTAAGCTAACTACTGTACCCGAAAAACCTGTTTTTCCCAACGACAAAACAGCAGTTCAGGTTGCCGGCGCTGGGCCCAAGTCAACAGCCCAGGCTAGCCCAGTTTCTACATCTAGCGATGCCCCGTCTCCCAAACCCCTGGAACCGGGAGCTTACCGAGCTGTGGTGACTCAGCCGATCGGCTTAATTCTCCGGGATACTGGTAGCCGAGACTCGAACCGCATTGGCGGTGTTGGTTACAAGGAAAAAGTCGTAGTTTTGGAAGAGTCGCCCGACAAAGAGTGGCAGCGAATTCGGATTGAGGATGGCAATCGCGAAGGTTGGGTCAAAGGTGGCAATACTGAAAGAGTTGAGGGCGAATAGGACTTAGACAAAAAATATACTCCTCTGATTGTGAGGGCAGCAAAGCAATCGTAGTGTGCAGGTTGTTTACCAACCCCGGGTTTTTGCCTGTCTGTGGTTCCAAATAGCGAGATACATATTTATAAATAAAAGTCAAGTTAAATTTATTTACGATATTTGGGATAGCAGTTTGATGCGCTGACACTGCTGGTGCGCTCGCCCCTGCAAAATCCTGAATTTGACATAAAAGCCCAGCAGACAAAAGGTTTCAACAGCTAAAACTCAACAGAAAAACTCGAAAATACATAATCCTAACTTATGTTATTCAGGAGAGTATGTTAAGAAACTTAGCAAAATTTTAAGGTTAGTTGCAAAACCCAGGCTGTTGTCCCTGGCGCAGAGGCAAGAGTGGTAGCTTGGATTACAAGATGTAAGTTTTCAGCTTAACAGCTACCAACAATAAAAAATATGTACGACAAACGTCCCGATCGAGATTTGGCGACTGCTGCTGTTACTGCGGCTTTGGGAGCTGGGGTCGTTACCTCTTTTGCGGTGAGCAGAGGGCAAAACCCGCTGGTAGCCATCGCAATTACTGTTTTTGCAGCGGGAGTAGCTGTAATTTGCGATCGGTTCGGCTTAATTTAAGCGATCGTCGATTTTTTAATACAAAGTCAACTTATCAAGAAATCCCCGCCCTATTTGCAACTAGCAAAAGTGGGGATTTTTAGTGGCTAGTTTTTTGGTTAATCAGCGGTACTTTCCTAGACGCAATCGCCACATGAAGAAGCCGCGTTTCTTAACAAAAAACCTGCGATTTCAGGCTCTTTACCAGACCACAAATTAAGGTGATGACAGCCTGCTCGCAAGTCTTGTGGTAATTTCAGCGGCAGCCAGATAAAATATTAGCCAGCACTACCCCACAACTTATTCTCTTTTGGCGTTAAAGGCTAAGACTATGCCTGCAAACTTTTTTGCTGAGTCTCGCGTCTCTAGAAGCAGCGATGCTATCTTGGTTATTACCTGTAATTATTTTTGACGGTATTTAAAAAAAAAAACGGGTGCTTCGCGCTTTTCATGTAGAACTTAGCGTTGGTAGAATCCAAGCCAAGCGTGCCAAAAATCATTTTTGGCAGCTTGCTCACACAACCCACCCACAATTTCACACTAAAAAATTATGGAATCTCTTGCTTACCTCGAACTTGCTCTTGTTTGCGAAGCACCCGCAGAGTCGAAAATTTTTGATGAGATCAAGTGGCAAAACCTATCGAGTCAGACTTACGTCCGTTTGCTGTCTCTGGCTTTGATGCTGTCGGTTTTGAGTGCAGCCGGTTCGGCTTTTGCTCAAATAGATCCGGTTTATCCGAATGTGCGAGCGGTTCAAGACAGGTTGCGGGATCTCGGCTATTTTCCCAGATCTTCGACTGGTCAACTCGGCCCGGTTACTAAACAAGCGCTGACTAACTTTCAGCGAGACTATCAACTGTCGCTGACTGGTAGGCCCGATCGAGCTACTGTGATAGCCCTCAACAGTTTTGCCAGGGACGATCGACCTTTTAATACTATTTATACAAATTATCGGGAGCTGCGTTTTGGAGACGCAGGTGCAGGTGTTTCTGCTCTCCAGCGCAGGTTGCAGCAGCTAGGCTACTTCAGCGCGCGTCCCACAGGGAGTTTTCGCGAAGTTACTCAAAATGCGGTTAGATACTTCCAGCGAATTAATCGACTGCGGGTGACGGGAGTTGCCGATAGGCAAACTTTAGCTTTGCTGTTTGGTTCCACCCGGCCTGTTCCCCCCGTTACGCTTCCAGGGAATATTTCGGGAAATGGCGGTTGCAAAGGGCTGCGGTTCGGGGACACAGGGGCGACGGTAGACTTGATCCAGCGGCAATTAAAAGCTTTGGGCTATTTTGAAGGCGGCGTTGACGGCAAGTTTCGCGAACGCACTCTCTACGCTGTGACTCGTTTTCAGCAAGATTATAATCTGGTTTCTGACGGTTGCGCGGACACTGCTACTTTGACTGCTATCGATGCCCAGATGAGGGCAGCTCAAATTACCTCATTGACTGAGGAAAATGACCAACAGACTAATTCCGGAGATTTTCTGGAGTTGGGCGACAGAGGCCGACAAGTAGAATTTGTGCAGCGGCGGCTGCAAGAATTGGGTTATTACAGGAGCCAGATTCACGGTTGGTTCGATCGACCAACTCAAGCAGCTTTGATCCGCTTTCAGAGAGATAGCGGGCTGTTCGGGACTGGAAGGGTCGATCGCAGCACTCGATCGGCTTTGCGGCAAGGCAACAGGCAGGCAGCAGCGCCTGTGCCGCAAATCGCCACTGGTCTGCGACGGGGCGATACTGGGCCTGCTGTCCGACAACTTCAGTCTTCGCTCAGAAGTCTGGGCAAAAACCCCGGCCCGGTGAACGGAGTATTTGGAGCCGAGACCGAGTTTGCACTGCTGTCGTTTCAGCAGGAACGCAATTTGTCACCGGCGACGGGTATTGCCACTCCGGCAACTTTGGCGGAGATCCAAAACGGATTAGCAGGGCGGTTAGCTGTTCCTGCTGTTCCTGCTGTTCCTGCTGTTCCAATTAGCAGTAGTTTGAACTCTCGATCGAGCATTGAGCAATTACAAAGGCGGCTGCAAGACCTCGGCTTTTACACAGGCTCGATCAGCGGAGTTTTTGATACTCCGACGAGAGACGCCCTCGATCGAGCTCAGCGCAGTTACGGGGTTAGCAGCGACGATTTGTTGAGCCAAACTTTTTAGCCCCAGGCTTGCGGACGCTACATCAAAGAAATCGGGTTTCTGCTGTCCAACTCCTTCCTGAAATGATGTATTTTTCTTAAGAAACCCGGTTTCTGCGTAACTGCGATCGCACTTGGGCTACCGATTTTTGTTAAAACTTGTAACAAGCCGTACTTGAAATGCGAAAATAGTGTACTATCACTCGACTGAATCCGGGGCGCTGCTGCCGTTGTGGGCGATCGACCTCGGACAAGACCAATTGCTGGAAACCAAAGACGGCCATCCCATCCGCAAAGCTTCGTGGCAAACCGTATGAATCGTTAGCTGGCAGTCTAGCAGGTGCAACCCAGACTTTTCAGCTTGCTTCATGCCAATTTTCAGAATCGAGTCGTTGTTAAATTCGATCGTTCTGTTGCACTGAACGCAGACTAGGTGGTGGTGGTGATGCGGGTAAGGCTGGTTTATTTCATAGTGTTTGTGACCTTCTGCGAGTTCGAGTTCGCGGAGGAGGCTCATCCTTGCCATTAACTTTAAAGTTCGGTAAATGGTGGACAAGCTAATGTTTTCTCCGCGATTTTTTAACAAAGTGTACAAATCCTCCGCACTCAGGTGATTGCCTTTGGGGAGGTTCTGAAACACGTGCAAGATGGTTTCCCGTTGGGGAGTCATCCGCCAGCCTTTGTCATTGAGTTCGGATTTGAATGAGGACGCGGTGTAAAGTGCCATAGTGACCCTCTCAAGAAAGTCTGCCTATTGACAATAATACACAACGATCGAGATATTTTGCAAATATCGCAGCTTATTGAAAAAAGATTGAGGAAAAAATTTGGTTTTTGATATTTTTTGACTTTTAACAAGCTTGATGACTTGCTGCAGAGGACAGAGAAGTTGTTTAGAAGTAAATATTTTTACTTCTGCCGAATGCCTCATGCCTTCTGCACAAGTGCCAAATGCCTTGCTCCCTGATTAATCGCGCTGACTGACCGGCCAAATTTAAGTCAGAGACTCCAGATAGTCGCGGACGCGGTTGCGACGCTTGGGTTGGCGGAGTTTTTGCAAAGCTTTGGCTTCAATTTGGCGGACTCGCTCGCGGGACAAGTCGAGCGCGCGACCGATTTCTGCCAGCGAATAGGGGTGTCCGTCGCCCAAACCAAAGCGCATCAGAATTACATCTCGCTCGCGGCTGGTCAAATCTGCCAGCAGTTGCTGCAAGTCGCGGTGCAGAGCTTCTCGCATCAGCATTTCTTCTGGGGAGATGCTGTCGGTTTCGAGCAAGTCGCCCAACTCTGTATCTTTTTCGTTGCCCACTTTAGTTTCCAAAGAAACAGAACGGGGGACTCGCAGCAAAACTTCTCGGACTTGGGGCGCCGTCATGTCCAACTCGACAGCGATATCTTCGATCGTAGCTGTCCGACCTTTTTCTTGAGAAATTTTGCGCTGGGCTTTTTTGATTTTGTTAAGTTTTTCGGTGATGTGGACGGGGAGGCGAATGGTGCGGCTTTGAGTGGCGATAGCCCGCGTAATTCCCTGCCGAATCCACCAGTAGGCATAGGTGCTAAACCGATAGCCCCGCGTCGGGTCAAACTTTTCTACAGCTCGCTCCAGTCCAAGAGTACCTTCTTGTATTAAGTCGAGCAATTCTAAACCGCGATTTTGATATTTTTTCGCCACCGAAACCACCAGGCGCAGGTTCGCCTTAATCATGTGGTCTTTCGCTTCGACGCCTTCGGCTTGAACTCTTTCGATCGCCTCGACTGTCATCTCTGCTAACTCTGCCCACTGGCGCTTGCCTTCGGACATAATTCGCTTGAGTTCTGGCACGTCACCGACGCCGGCAGTTAATGCCCAGCGTTCCAGGGAAGGTTTATGTCCCAACTGTGCTGCTAACCGATCGCGCACTTCAATTAAATGCACGAAGCGCCCAATTAGCCCTTCTTCCTGGGATGCGACGGTGTTGCGTAATTCCAGCAATTTGATATAGCGCTGAACTTTTTGAGCTTCCGAGACTTCTTCGTCTCTACCCAAGAGACGAACCCGACCTATTTCTTGAAGGTACAGGCGCACTAAATCTGTAGTGCGGCGGCTGGCATTTTTTTGCAATTTTGCTGCTGGGTCTGCATCTTCTGTCTCTGCTGGGTCTTGGTCGAGCAGTTCGTCTCCAGCTTCTTCAGCATCTTCATCCAACACATCACCTTGCAAGGGATTGACTCGCAGTTGTTCGTCGAATTCAGCTTCAGCGTAAAAAGAGGTGGCTGGCATAGTGATTTTCTCAGTTGCTCCGGGTGAAAAGATGCTACGCTTAGCGGTTATTTATAATTATGATGCCCGCTTTGTTAAAACGAAGCATCACCGCTTTGTGTTTCTTTACTAACTTTCCTGACTTTTCTGCTGTTGTTCGATCGAACTTTTGCTGCCCCACTTGTTTTACCAAGATTCTGGAAAACGCTAAGAACTTTCTGATGTAACAGGTTGAAGGCCCGGAAAGTGTGTTGTACTTCTTTGTTTATGTAGCTAGTATAGATAGTGACTGGCTAGAAACAAGTGACGTTAGTCAGAAGTTAAGTTAATCTTCATCACCGATAAGCAGGTTCCCGATCACTTCGGAAAATTAGCCATTTTTTTAATAAAACTTTATATAACTCGGCGCTCTAGATTAAAAATATCCTAGTGAACGCAGAAGTTTAATCCATTACAGAATATGAGCTTCAGAGTTTTTGCAGTCTGCAGTACCGAGTTAGCGACTGACGCAAAAACCGGGTTTCTCGACAAAACTTCTGGATTAAAACCTAGAAGTTTGAGGAAGAAACCCGGTTTCTGGATGTCTTTTGCGTAAGTCGCGACTTTGATGGGGCGATCGACCGATAATTGTTTTGCTGTTGGCTGCTGCTTGCCCGGTGAAATCTTCCAAGATCACCAAGATCGGAAACCGGGTTTTTTGCACTCTGCCTGCATAGAAAGCGCAGGTTTTTCCTCGCTGTTACCGGGTTAAGCGGGTTTTAGTGAGAATGGTGCGATCGGGCGCGAGTCAACTCAAATTAAAATGGCTAGCGTGGGTAAAGTTTCATGAGTTCCCTCACCTGTTCGGCGTGATAGGAACTGCGAGTTAAGGGAGAAGCGACAACTTGCAAAAATCCCAAAGATTCGCCAAACTTTCTCCAAGCATCAAACTGTTCCGGAGGCACAAAGTTTTCTACGTTCAAGTGCTTTTGAGTCGGTTGCAGGTACTGTCCAACTGTTAAAATATCGCAGCCGACAGCCCGTAAGTCCTGCATAGCCTCCCGAATTTCGGTGTCTGTTTCTCCCAGTCCCACCATGATGCCGGATTTGGTGTAAACCCCAGGTGCGAGTTCGCGACTTCGCTGCAATAGTTCCAAGGTGCGATCGTACTTTCCTTGCGGCCGCACCTTGCGGTAAAGTCGCTTTACGGTTTCGGTATTGTGGTTGAGTACCTCTGGCCGGGCTGTGAGAATGATTTCTAAAGCCTGCCAGTTGCCGCACAAGTCGGGAATCAAAACTTCTATAGTTGTATCGGGCATCGCCGATCGTACTGCTTGAATGCACTCGACAAACTGAGACGCGCCCCCATCCGGCAAATCGTCCCGGTTGACAGAGGTAATCACGACGTGGTTGAGTTTGAGCCGCTGCACCGCTTGCGCCAATCTTTGGGGTTCCGTGGGATCTAATGGTTGGGGCTTTTTCTCAAAATCAATGTCGCAGTAAGGACAGGCGCGGGTACAAGCCGGGCCCATAATCAAAAATGTCGCAGTACCTGCGTTGAAGCATTCGCCGATGTTCGGACAGGAAGCCTCTTCGCAAACCGTATTCAGGGATAAATCCCGCAAAATTTCTTTGACGTTGCCGACGCGCTCCCACTGGGGGGCTTTAACTCGCAACCACTGGGGCTTAACTGTCACGTCTGTCTCCGCCTGAGTAGTGTTTTACAAATCATTATATACGAGCTTGCTAAATTTTAACTTGAATGTGATAAGCTAAAAATATAGTGACTAATTTCGGGATGTAGCGCAGCTTGGTAGCGCACCTCGTTCGGGACGAGGGGGTCGCAGGTTCAAATCCTGTCATCCCGATTATAAAATTAAATTGGATATTCCGCAGCAAGTGAGTTTGTTTTGGGCGATCGTCCGGCTGTGTATATTTGTGGTTGGGATAAATTAATGGATCGGGCGATTCCCTACGGGATAGCTGCGCTTCACGGGCGTGTTAATTTGCCTTGGGTAAAAAATTAACTGTAGCGACTGTTTTGGCAGAGGGAATTAGAGAATAAGGCGTAAAGAATCACAGCAGCAGTAGAGAGTAGCCAACAAGTCTTTGCCTTCTCCCTCTGTGAGGATTTGGGACTGTGTTTAATCACACGTACTTGCTCAATGCTGAAAACTTTGACCAAAGTTTAAAACCGGAGGCAAGTATAAATACTGCAAGAATTCTTAAATACAAGTTCATCACGATTTACATCTTGAGATAGATGAATTAATAGGTGAATGAGCTTATAATAAAACTTAATTGTTAGCGTGTCTTAAATTAACCCAAAACCGGAGGATATTCCAATGCAAATAAGTGGCAAAGCCTTCGGCTCATGCTCTCGCTGCGAAACACTACCCGCAAAAATAGAGGGCAGCGGAGGTCTATACCTGTGGTTTCCAGTATATCATACGCTGACCAAGGTTATTTCTGCACTCGCTAAGGCTAAACTTGAATTCAAGCTTTTAGAAGAGAGTAAGTGTTTGTACGTTATCCTTGAGGGAATAGCGAGAGAAAATTTTAACGCTCTAGCATCATCGGTACTGACAACTCAAGAGTTGAAAGAGACAAAAGTTTTGTGGATGGCCGAAGTTGAACAGCCCAAACTTAGCGATTTTTATCGCAGCACTTCCTTAGACTCTTTTATTAATTTTAGTAACTCTGATTGGCTGTTAGATTTATTGTCCCAAGAACGCATTACTACACATTTTCAGCCCATTGTTTATACCTCAGATACTTCTAAAATTTTTGCCCATGAAGCCCTGCTCCGAGGAATTGACGAGCAAGGAAACTTAATTTATCCGGGTCGGATTTTTTCCCAAGCAGAATCAGCAGGCCTAATTTTTCAACTAGATGTTTTAGCCCGGACTCGCGCTATCCGCGAAGCCCATGTTTACGATATCAAAGAACTACTTTTTATTAATTTTTCTCCGACTTCAGTTTACGATCCCGCTACGTGCCTGCGAAGAACAGTACAGGCTATTGATGAAGCGGGAATTCCTCACAGCAATATTGTTTTTGAAGTAGCGGAATCTCAGCACCCTCCTGATATCGATCACTTGATTAAGATTCTGAGGTTTTACCGAGAGGCGGGATTTTTAATTGCCCTGGACGATTTTGGCAGCGGTTCTTCTAATTTAAATTTGATGCACCAACTGCGTCCAGATTTTATTAAGTTGGATATGCAATTGATTCGCAACGTCCATCAAGATTATTATAAGGCACTCATTACGGAAAAGATGTTAGAAATTGCTACTCAATTAGAAATTAAAACTGTTGCTGAAGGTGTGGAAACTTTGGAGGAGTTTGAGTGGGTGCGGGAACGGGGAGCAACTTTGGTTCAAGGTTATTTGATTGCTAAGCCGACTTCTCCGCCGATCGCAGTTACGAGCTATATTGGTGCTGAACCACTACCTATTTCTGCTTAAATGGTTTTCAGTTGCGATTTGGCGCTACATTTGCTCGTTCGCAGCCAGAGCCTCAGGATATTCATTACCAGGCAGAGCCTGGTAACGAGAATAAGTAGCATTTTAAACGCTCAAATTGCGCCGCAGAAAGCTTTCTAAGGATTCCATTCTCATGCCGTAAATTGATTCCAAGTTTTGCACTTCTTCGGGAGTGCAGAAATACTCGTTACCCAGCAATACGCGCAAAGTTCCTAAGTCTTTTTGAGCTTGAGGATTCAATAAACCCAAGGCATTTCTCAAACCGTCAAACACAACCAGTGGCGGGTTTATTACCATCGGTTCGCGATTGAATAAGCGTGCAAAAATGCGGGGAATGTCATCCCTTGTCAGCACATCCGGGCCACCGACTCGCAGAATTTGGTTGCGGGCGCCTTCGACTGTTGGGGAGTCTGCGGCAATCTTTGCTAAGTCGTCGGTACTGACAACAGATGTGCGGTTTTTGCCGTCGCCAATCAGCAGGTAAAGTCCGGTTTCTCGAAATCTTTCTGCTAGCGGTAACAAGCTGGAAGCAAAACCGGCCGGCCGCAAGATTGTATAATTCAATCCGCTGTTTTGCAGGTATTTTTCAACTTCTCGCTTGGCTTTGAATACTGCGGAATCTTCGTATCCTCGATCGACTCCCAGTACCGACACAAAGACAAAGTGCTGCACTCCGGCTTCTTTGGCGCAGTCGATCAATTCTATGTTAGCGCGGTAGTGTACTGCTTGAACATCGCCGCCGGTGCCGTGGGTGCTGATGATGTATTGCACTCCTTGGCAGGCTTTTTTAATATCTTTGTCTTGTTTTAAGTCGCCGATAAAAATCTCGGCGCCTCGGTTTTCTAGTTCTGAGTAGCGAGATGCGAGGCGAACGAATGCGCGGACAGGCTTTTCTTGCTGTCTGATTTCTCGTACAATTCGGCGGCCTAGTGCGCCTGTTGCTCCGGTTACTAAGAACATGATTTTTAGTTGTTGGTTGTTATTAACCTTATAACCGATCGATCAAATTTCGACAATTACGGGGGCGTGGTCGCTGGGTTTGATTAATTTTCTGGGAGCAATATCTATTGTACAGTTTTTTGCTTGTTCGTACAGGGGAGGGCTGAGATAATGGTGGTCGATTCTCCAGCCGTTGTTGCGGGGAAATGCGGCGGCGCGGTAGTCCCACCAGCTATAATGACCTCCTTCTGATGTGAATTTGCGAAAGGGGTCATTTAATCCTAATTCTATGATTTCTGTGAGTGCGAGGCGTTCGGCTACTGATAGGCCGACGGAGTTAGCATTGGCTTTGGGATTGTGGATATCTCGATCGTCCGGGACGATGTTGAAGTCGCCGCAAATGCACAAGTTAGGGGATTTATCTAGTGCTATTTTGAGGTATTCTTGCAGCAGTTTGAGCCACTTTAGTTTGTACTCATATTTCTCGCTGCCAACTTCGGAACCGTTGGGAACGTATACGCAAATAATGCAAATATCGTCTATAACCCCGGCTATTAGGCGTTTTTGTTCGTCAAAAATACCTGCGGTTTCGTCGCCGAGAAGGGGGGCAAATCCGCTGCTGATTTCCGACATGGGCGATCGACTAAAAATGGCAACGCCGTTGTAGGATTTTTGACCGGAAATGTAGCAGTTGTAGCCGAGGTTGGTGAAGGGTTCTAGGGGAAAGTCTTTGTCTATAACTTTGGTTTCTTGGAGGCAGAGAACGTCTGGGGAGTTTGTTTGCAACCAGCTAGTAACGTGTTCTAAGCGGGTGCGGATTGAGTTGACGTTCCAGGTGGCGATTTTCATTTTTTGTTTGTTATATACTCTCTGATTACGGGCGCGAGCGTAAAGTGCGAGCGCCCATTTTGTTGTACTGTTTCAACTAATGACCGTCGTCCTAAAGATTGCATGACATTTAATAGTTCTGCCCGTGATAGTTGCAGGTTTTCTGGTATTTTTGAGAGGTCGGCTGGTTCGGGGGTAGTTGCTAGCCAACCCATAGCTTGTTGTTCGGATGCGGTTAGGCGATCGCACTGCTGGTGCAGGAGAGATTCTAAGTCACCTAAGAATAGGGTATCATAGGAGAGGAATTCGGAAACGCTACCGCTGAATAAGTCTTGAATCATAGTTGCAATTATATTTAACCATAGGGGATTGCCTCGGTAAAGGTCGATCAGTTCTAACCATTTCTCCGGTTCTGCTAAACCTTTTTCTCTGAATATTTCTTGTGCTTCCGCGCATAAACCGTTGAGTTGCAGAGATTTGCAGGGGCGGTTTTCACCTTCTAAGCCGGCGATTTCTCTGGGTTTTTCCCAACTCAGGAGAATTAAGCAACTGTTGTGGGATGATTCTGCTATTTGTTTGAAGAATGCGCCGTAATTTTCATATCCGGGTTGGTAATTTCCTGCGAGTTGTTGGCTGCTGAAGATTGTTTGCACATCATCGAGGATGATCAGACAGCGGTGCGATCGTAAATATTCTAGTAGGGGCAATACCCCCGTGGTTGCCCTTTCTTCGGGATAGGGGGCGGGCACGGGGACACCGCCCCTACAGAATTTAATTAAGTCGGTTTCGAGTGAGGCCAGGGGTGGCGCATTGCGGAGGCTTCGCCAGATGATGCGATCGAATTCCTGTTGAATTTGTGGGATTAGTTGGAGTGTAATGGCGGTTTTGCCAATACCGGATAAGCCTAAGATGGTGATGAGGCGGGTGCGGCCTAAAATCCCGTTTTCGAGGGTGGTGAGTTCGGATGTGCGGTTATAGAATAGGGTTAGTTCTGGTGCATCAGCTAAATCTAAATGTACTTTCGGTTCGGAATTGCTTGTTTTTTCGTTAAATTTATTCTTTTCTTGCGGTTCAGATTGTAATTTTTTTGAGGATTGGGAACTATCAGCAGAGATGTTACCAATATGGATGCAGCCATTCCCGACGAGTGAGACAATATTAGAAGCTTGTAAATTTTCCAACTTAGCTCTAAAATTTGCTTTAGATACTTGTTCATCGCCTAATGCAACTGATAAAAGTTTCCATAATTTAAAGCCAACCTCTTTAACGTATTTCTCTGAACGGTTGTGATGCTGTGCAATTTCTTTATATTTCTGATTGTCCCAAGCGCCACGTAATATAGCTTTTTGCAGACTATCTAAATGTTTTCCCGTAGTAGTCAAAGCTAGATGGTCAACAAATTCTAAGGCTTCTTCAACGTCCATCAGTCAGGCAGATGCAAGGGGTTGACCTGATTGTAACCCAACTAAATATGACTTTTTCAGTAGCAACCAACTAAATATGACTTTTTATGACCTAGTTGGGATGAAAACAACTACTAAATATGACTTTATATGGCTTGACAAGCTTTGGTATTTAGGAAAGAATTTATACTTAAGACAGTAAAAGGTTATGCTAAGCGCTACTGGTATCTAACGGTTATGACACAACCGAATATTTTGGAACTCGCGAAACAGGGAGATGCAAAGGCGATCGCGCTTCTGCTAAACCGCCAGCTACAAGCCAAGGGCATCACCGCCGCAGCTTCCCTTAAGGATCGTTGTTTACAGGTGATGCTGGAATCGGCAGAAGCGCCTAGTCAGCAAGTCTTGGCCCCGTGGGTGAGTAAGTCGATCGCTGGTTTGGGGGCTGCATGGATTGAGAAAGTCAAGGTTTACGGGCGACAGACAGGCGCAAAGGTGCCGGCGTGGAGTCAAGAGTTTGAAGTGGCGGGGCAAAATTTGCCTGTTGCAAATGTTACACCGGGGCGGGCCAGTTATAGTGATAATACGGAGTCAAATCAGCTTAGTTTGAAGGAACGGACTAAGCTTGGGGATGTGGATGCGATCGCATCTCTGTTAAATCTTCCGTTGCAAAACAAGGGAACGGCGACAGCGACTTTGCAAGACGGTTGTTTGCAAGTGATGCTGGAGTCCGATGTGGTTCCTGATGAGGAGAAGGAAAAACTATTGCTACTGGAGAGTTCGGCTTAGGTAAAATCGTCTCTTATAATCGCTGTAAATTTTCCCTCGAAGTTAAAGGAGTACCCAAGTCAGGGTTTTACACGATTCAGATCGGTAGTCGAGGTTATCTGACATATTCATATCAAGAGATGAAGGAGCAAACTAGGATATAAATTTGTTATTAGGTCATTAATTTACTCTTATCAAAAATAGTCGTTTATGATTTTTGTAATTCCGTTTATTATGGGCGCTGCTGTTTTAGCTACTGCTGCGTATGGCGCTGTGAAAGGTACTGAAGGCTTTGGTAACATCAATCAAGCCAAGGAAATAGGCGATCGCGCTCAACACCGCCACGAGAAAGCAGTCAGCGATCTAAAAGTAGACTGGGAAGCAGCCAACAGATTAGCAGAAGTGTACGGTTCACTCCAAATTCGTGTAAGGCATCGCACTATTGGACGATTTGTTGCCTTCATTGAGCGCATTGGACAGAAAGCTTCTCCAAGTGATATGAAGTTTTTAGCGGGACTAGAAGGCATCTCAATTCAGCAGCTAAAAGAATACAAAACTGTCGCGCTGGAAGGTCAGGAAGTATTCCAAGGTGTGACTTCATCCGCAGGGGCAGGCGCGGCTGCTGGTGCTACAGCAGTAGGCGTGGCGCAAACTTTTGGGACAGTTGCAGTTCCTCAATTTTTTGGCTTGTTTAGTACCAATGTAGCTGTTTCTCAACTCGGTATGTCTGGTGTGGCGGCGTGGTTAGGCGGTGGCAGCATGGCACTAGGTGGCGCTGTACTCGGAGGTATTGCACTTGGCCCTGCTTTAGCTGTTGGCGGTTTCCAAATTGCAGGTAAAGGTGAGGAAGCTTTAACGAAAGCACGTGAATACGAAGCTCAGGTTAACGTTGAAGTTGCCAAAATTGAAGAGGCTAGAGATTTCATCCGACAAGTCGAACGGCGAGTCAAAGAATTAGGCAAATTGGTGTCTGATTTAGATAGCCGCGTTGCTCTACTTCTCAACGAACTTGAATTAAAACCCTTTGATATAGTTCAAGATGCTGCTAAGTTTCAACAGGCACTAATGCTAGTGAAAGCCATTGTAGAAATTATGAAAACCCCTGTGTTAGACAGCCAAGGAAATCTGAATTAGACCGTGGCGAATATTCAAGCAAAATACCGGAATATGTGAGGAAATTAACAATGAGCAAAATGGGAGCATTTGTTAGCGGTGCTGATGCCTTTCAGCAAGTTATTGCACATTACACTGAGTATAAGCAAATCGCTGAACAAGAGCGGATCAAGCGCCGTGAAATCAAAGCTTGGGAAAAGGAAAGCCTAGCAAAGATTACAGCTCAACGTGACTTGTTAATGGAGTACCTCGATCGCTCCTTTGATGAACGATCGAAAAATTTTAAGCAACTTTTCGATGTGGTCGATCGAGCAATAGCCTCTGGTAATAATGAGCAACTGGGATTAGCATTACATTCGATTACAGAACTTGCGAAGTCTAGCCCATTTAAAGAACTGGCTAATTTATCTTCTGTGCAGGCTGCTCTCGCCGATCCAAACCATGAGTGGAAGTTTTAATTAGCTAGCTGTTAAACCATTATTGATAAACTAGAGTGGGGATTCCCCCACTCTAAAGGAGAGTAAATTATGGCTGACCTTGAAAACCTTCTAAACCAACTGCCAGAAATTGCCGAGGCAATGAAACTTACTATTGGCAATCCTAGCGAAATCAGACGTGAAATTGGGAATATAGATAATCTTCTAAAGCGACTAAATACTATTGGCAAGGAACTTGAAGAAGTATTAAATAATGAGAGATTCCATAAAGGATTTTTGGGAGCGATACCTTTGTTAGGGGCAGTTGCCGGCTTGTTCCTACCTGGTGGATTTTTAGTAAATGCACTTGTATCGGCAGGGAGTGGCTTACTTGCTGAAAAACTGGGCGATCCAGATAAGGAAACGTCTCTTGCTGACTTAATAGAAAATGTTGAAAACTTAATTGAGTGGGGCGAGGGTCTAAAGAATATAGCAGAAAATATTTTAAATGATTCACAATTATTGATCAAGCTAGAATGGGAAAGGAAATCTCTAAGTATCCCAGAAGAACTAAGGCAAATTGATGAAAATTTAAGAATTCACATAGACTTTGATGAAGAGCAAAGTTTAAGGCAACAGGTTCAGCAAATAAAGGTAGCTCAAGAACAGCTAAAACAGGTTCAGCCTAAACTGGATAGTATCGTACAAAATCTTGAACGTAATGTCGAGCCAATTGAGCGGATAAAAGCTTTTATATCTTACTTTGGGGAATCAGTGTTTGCGATAGAATGGTTGGATGAAGAGCATGGGCTTATTATATCTTATGAGGGTCAAACTACAACATTAGGAATTATATTGAATGAATGTGTATCTTTAAAAGAAAAAGCTAATGCTTTAATTGACCGGGCTAATAGGTTAAGAGGACAGGCTGAAGAATGTCTTAAACACCTAGAAAAAGAACGCCGTCACAAGGAACAAAAAAAATCTAGTCGTAAGCAAAGTGAAAGCTCCACACAGACAGGAGAGTCTCTAAATCCTATTGACCGTACCCTGTCTTCAGAGCAAAGACGCGGGGGTAGAAGTGGCTGGATACTGATACTATCCACACTGACTCTAGGAGTTTTGGGTTTTATCGGCTGGAAAACTACCTTTCAAATTTCACCGAGTCAGCAGACAATAGCAAATTCGGGAATTCCTCTAAATATTGAGGAGCAAAAACCAAATTCTGAAGCTTCACCCACCTTAACACCGACTCCTCAGCCAGACCCAACAGCAACAAATTTAGCAGCAGCTCAAAAACTAGCAATGGAAGCTGCCGTTATGACTCAAAATCCACCTCATCCACTAGAAAATTGGCAGCAAGTACAAGGGAAGTGGCAGGAATCAATCAAATTGTTAGAGGCAATTCCAGACAATTCGCCTGTTGCAACTCAAGCTCAAGAAAAGCTAAGTGTTTATCGAACTAACTATCAGGCGATTACTAATAGAATTGTCACTGAACAGAAAGCAGCTACTAATTTAGAATCCGCGCAAAAACTAGCATGGGAAGCTGCCGTCCTGGTGAATAATCCACCTCATCCTAAAGAAGTCTGGCAGAATGCTCAATCAAAATTGCAGCAGGCGATAAACTTGTTAAATGCTATTCCTCAAGGTACATTTGTGGAAGCTCAAGCTAAAGAAAAGCTTGCCGGTTATCAGAACAACTACACGCTAATAAGCAACAGAATTAAAACTGAATCGCCCTGATTTTATCCATATTACCAATTAAGTTTTAAATCCCCACAGATTAAGCCCAAAGCCTAGCTGCTGATATCCTAGTTACTACAAAATTGCGATCGCCCTTACGTCCTAACTTGTCAAAAAGCCCGTGAAGCGCAGCTATCCCGTAGGGAATCGCCCTTATATTATTTAGAAAAAAAACGGCCCGAATAATATTTTTTCATCGATTCGTGAGAAATAATCCCATGACAAGATTCGTCTCTGGGTACGTTCCCTCTCGCTTCTAGCCAAGGCATTTCACTGCAAATCATTCGTTCCAAAGTTTCATCATCATACTCAAAATATGCCTCTGCAACTTCTTCGAGAAATTGCCCAACTTTTTGGGGAAGTTTTGGTTGTTCGATTTTCTCTGTAATTTGTTCCCAACTAAATTGGCGTTGATACTTTTCTAATAAATCCGGAATCACCGGCCCGTGAATTCCTGCTTGAAAATCTGCATCAAATAGTGGCTTTCCGTAAACTCCTAAATGCCAAGCTTGAGCGTAATACACGAGTTTTTGTAACTTGTAGACATTGATTTCTACATTAGTTTGCGAGGCTAACCAAATGAAAGCATTTGCAATATCTCGATCGCTCATTTTTTCTGAATTATTTGGAACCCCGAAAACTTTCAGTTTGCCTTCGCCTATCTGTTCCAATAGTTCAGAAACTGACAACTTAAATTCTCCGGCAATTTGCTCAACTCTTTGCCAGACTGAAGAGTTCACAGTTATTTGATATTCATTTTTTGTTGAATTATTTTGAGTCATAACAGTTTTTAGAGCTGACTTAAATAAGTCTAGCAAACAGTGCGGAATAATGACCTAATAGCGATCGCCCTTACGTCCCAAATTGTCAAAAAGCGCGTAGGTGTAACCAGCCGCAGGCAATGGGCGCAGCATCGCTATGTCTGTAGCAAATCCCCATCAGTCAAATGTTGACAGTAGGAAATATCGCTCTAAAAAATACTTGACAGTGAAAATCTGGCGGTGTAGTATAGAAGTAGTGGATAGAATGAAAAACATGAGACTAAAAAGTTGGGAGTCTCCTCGCAGCGAGGGTAGAAACTCCAAAGGTAAAGGCGGCTCAGCCAGGGCTCGGCAACTCAAAAAGCAACAGCAAACTCTGCGAAAACAGTTAAAAGCTCAACACGATCGACAAAACCACCAACAAAACCACCAGCCAAACCATCAAGGGAAGGAAACCGATAATTCCTTCCCTTCTTTTTTTGTATCTTTCTGCTGCTCAATCCCGCTGAATGTTCGGACAAATCGTGCGAGTAATGCTCGCCTGGGAGGGTTGCTCTTGCCAGCAGTTGAGAATGCCTTGCAACTCGCTCTTCAAAGTTTCTAAGGCTGCAATTTGCACGGAAATTTCCTCTACCTTAGCCGTGAGATGCTGCTTCGCTTCAGAGCAAGGCAACTCCCCCCGATCGCGAACTTGTAAAATATCCTTAATCTCCTGAAGGCTCAAACCCAGAGTCTGAGATCGTTTAATAAACGCCAACCTGTTAAATACCGTTTCCCCAAACAAGCGATAACCAGCGGGCGAGCGCTTTACCGCAGGAGACAGCAAGCCCATCTCCTCATAGTAACGAACAGTTTTGACCGACAAACCACTACAGGCAGCTACAGAGCCAATTTTGTACAGTTTCTCGGCAACAGAAATATTCATAAACCAAGCATCCAAGATCGAAAGACTTTCTTGCCCTATCTTTTAGTGCCTCAGATCCAGAGAGTCGATCGGCACATCGCCCAGTCACCATTGCCCGGTAATCTTAATAAGGAGGATTTTTTTTAGACACATTAAGCACGGGCAACTGAGGTCTAGAAGACTGAGGAGGAAGATAGTATTCAGGAGCAGGTGCGGGTTGTTCGGCTCCAGAGCGGTAAAATTGCCACCAGCGGAGAGCCATCGCCACCCCAGCAGTGCCCAGCCCAAAAGCCAATAAAGAGCCACTGGCACCGATGCTGCCGATGGCTGCATCGACAACGCCCACTGTCACAACAAAGCTGGTAATTGGCTCTTTACGGTAAGCTGACCTCAAAAGTCGCGTCCACGAAGCATTCATTTGGTTTTACTCTGTTCTATATTTATTTACAATCTCTAAAACTTAGAGTTGGCGGAACGATCGGGATTTCTAGCTCAAAGACTAGCTTCACCTCAATTAATCTTCTCGCCTGTGGGGAATTGTACGGGAGCGAGGCAAAATTGCCAAGCTAGTCAAATCAAAATTCCACCCCATATACACCTCCAAAAGCCAGCTATTGCATTCGGGAACAGATCTCTCTCGACAGAGAAGTCGCTCGGCTTGTTTGTAATTAATATTTTAATCAATTCCCGAATTTGTCGCGGTCAGCAGAAGTCATACCCGCTGCCGTTCGAGTCAAGACAAAGTGTAAGGCTGACCGCGCCATTGCTAAAATTAGTTGAGACCTAACCAGGACAGCAAGCCCTGGCCTGTGACATACTCGATAATTAAAGTTAGAGAAAAACCGATCATCGCGGCTCGACCGTTAAGGCGTTCCGCGTAGCTGTTGAAGCCAAACTTTGGCTGTTCCAGTTTGGGAGTGACGGTGGGTTGTAGTTGTGTCATTGCTGTGGGTACCTGGCGATCGACGCTATTCAAATGTGAAATCCAATGTTAGTTACAAATCTTAAACATTGCTACTTCTATTATAAAGAGGGTTAACCGCCGTCAACCGTCCCCGAAGAGAAAAAACTGCCGCCAACTAATGCCAATTAATTATACCCGCTCAAAATATGACTAATCAGTTAGATAACGATAAGCTTCCTGTCGCGGTACAGCGAGTAGCCTTTGCCCTTCGTACAACAGGCTGGGTTTGCTTCTGGGTACAGTTAGTGCTAGGGGTGGTAGCGGCGATCATTTTGCTCTTTGCCATCCCCTTCGCCATCCCCCGCGGTACCGCCGCTGCGGGTTCAACCAGTGCCGGCACCGGCGGCGGCGTATTTTTTGCCATTTGCGGGCTGGCCGTACTCGCTTACAGCGTATATCGCTCTTTCCGCTTCACCCGCTTGTCGAGACAACTGCGATCGCCCGCTAACGCTGTCCGTCCCAAAAAAGCAGACACCATCAAAGAAGTGCGGCTGTCACTTTGGAGCAACTTATCGGGAATGGTGCTGACGCTGATCGGCGCAGAAGCCATCAGCGGCACTCTCTTAGCCAAATCTCTAGCTCAGCCGCAAGCCTTGTTCGGTGCCGCAGTTGATGTGGGCCGATTTATTCAGCCGCTAGATATATTTGTGGTACTTGCCAATACTCACGCCACTGTTGCCCATTTTGTCGGGATTTTCGGGGCTCTTTTTTTGCTCGATCGCATCCACAAGCAATAGACAATCAATAAGTGGGAATTGCGCCTCTCCCACTCTCCCACTCCCTCACTATCTCACTCTCCCTCACTCTCCCACTCTCCCCCAACCGACATCCGGAATCACTGCCAACGTGTCGAAGAACGTACTCAGATACCTTCTACGAAGACAAAATGAATATCATGGCACTGAAACCAGAGGCTTATTTTGGGGTGACAGATCACCCAACTATTGAAATTTCTCAAGAAAGTTTTCGTTCTGTCCTGGGTCAAATAGAAGCTGAACTCCTCTGTAGCGACACCTATAGCCACGCTCTAGCTAGCTTGCAAACAATGTTGGGCGAAGCAGCTTCCGCTGCCGAAATTTTAATTAGAGCAGTTAGCAGAGAAGCCGTCAAGCTCGCATTTGACCGATTTCCCAAACAAAACAAAATTGAACCGCAAGTAGCCCCAGAGAGTTTTACTGCTTTAAGTCCCGCCATTGAGACGGTGACAGAAATTAAAGAATTGGAGCCACCAGTAGCTGTTCCTGTCTTCTATTGGCGCAGCGCTAGTGTGGAAGCCCCCCCCCAAATCGAGTCCGACACAGAAAATTCCGATCGAGACACTAACACTTCTGAAGACAGCAAACAAGCGCCCCAAGACGACATTAAAGTCGAGTCGGCTCCACCTGCAACTGTCACCCTCCCCGGAAAATCCTTCCCAGGGTTCGGTTTTCCCAAGAAGCCGAAAAAACTCACCAAGGAAGAAGAAGCAGCTTTAGCCGTTCAACAGCGACAAGAGTGCCTGGGAGAGTTGGGTAGAGAATTACGCAAGGGACGGCAAATTCGCTCCCTATCTCTGCTGCAACTCCACAGTCAAACTCTCGTGCCGGTTCACCACATCGAATCGATCGAAAATGGGGAAATCGACAAACTGCCTCAAGATATTTACGTTAGAGGTTTTATCCGCAGACTCGGCGACGCCTTGGGACTAGACGGCAGCGCTATGGCGAATGCTTTGCCCAAACCCGCTCCGAGTCCAATTCCCAGTATGAATGTGTCTGTTTCCGACTCCGACTCAAGCGAAGGCTTTCAAATGCGTCCGGTGCATTTGTACATCGGCTACACCGCTTTGATGGCTGGGGCTGTAGGGGGTTTGGGTTGGCTGTCGCAGCAACCCGTGGTGCCAGGAGCACAGGCAGTACCTCCAACGCAGGTGACACCGCCAGCCTCAGTTGCACCGGCTCAGAAGACCCCAGAAAAAGCACCTCAACCGGGCTTGAAGAAGTCTAAGAGCGGGGAATTGATTGTGGGGGCTGACATGGCGCCGCCGGAGGTGATTTTTGGTTAGTGTGTGTCGGGCGAGCGATCGTCCGACAACTCTCTTGGCGCAGGTGAACTCGCAAACCCGGTTTCCGAGTTCACCTACATACGGATACTTGCTTGAAGAAATGAGTCCTGGAGAGCAATCACGGTTGAGATTTTAGTTCAATCCCCGATTTTCATCCATCTGTGGAGTCAATTCTAAAATCTTTAATCTAAAAATCTAAAATCTAAAATCTAAAATCTAAAATCGCCGGGCCGTGTACCCAAAGTGATTTTTCTACTGCATCAGGAAACCCGATATGTGCGATAAACTATCTATTTGACCACTCCTCAAAGAGGTTTCCGATAAGATGAGTTCCCCAGCCACCGCTGCTTTCTCCGATCTCGATCCCCTATCGACTCACTCGCCCACAGTCACGAGTTTGGCGGCACCAGACAGTGCTTTGGTAACGGCGGCTCAACTGCCACAAAAATCTTGGACAATAGAAGATAGTGAGAAACTCTACCGCATTCAAGGTTGGGGCGAACCGTATTTTTCGATCAATGCAGCCGGTCACGTTACAGTGTCTCCCAAGGGCGATCGCGGCGGTTCCCTCGACTTGTGCGAACTGGTAGAATCCCTGAAACAGCGAAATTTGGCTTTGCCCCTGCTGATTCGATTTTCTGATATTTTGGAAGACCGGATCGAGCGCTTAAATTCGTGTTTTGCCAGAGCGATCGCTCGGTACAATTACAAAAATGTCTATCGCGGTGTCTTTCCAGTTAAATGCAACCAGCACCGACAATTAATTGAAGATTTGGTGCGTTTCGGTCAACCCCATCACTTCGGGCTCGAAGCCGGCTCCAAACCGGAATTAATGATAGCTTTGGCGACCTTAAAAAACCCAGGCGCTTTGTTAATTTGTAATGGTTACAAAGACCGCGAATACATCGAAACTGCTATTTTGGCGCAGCGGCTAGGGCAAACTTCCGTAATTGTACTGGAGCAAATAGAGGAAGTAGAACTCGCAATTGTCGCGAGCAAAGCATTAGGAATTAAACCGATTTTGGGAGTGCGAGCAAAACTCACTACCAAAGGGGTTGGCCGCTGGGGAGGTTCCACGGGCGATCGGGCAAAATTTGGCTTGACAATTCCTGAAATTATCCGTGCAGTCGGCGAACTAGAAAAAGCTGGAATGCTCGATTGTTTGCAGTTATTGCACTTCCACATCGGCTCTCAAATTTCCTCAATTAGTGTCATCAAAGACGCCATTCGAGAAGCCAGCCACATTTATGTAGAATTAGCTAAATTGGGAGCTAATATGAACTACTTGGACGTAGGCGGTGGACTCGGCGTTGACTACGACGGGTCTAAAACAAACTTCCACGCTTCCAAAAACTACAATATGCAAAACTACGCTAACGACGTAGTAGCGGGAGTGAAAGATGCCTGCGACGAGCGCAAAATCCCGGTTCCAATTATCATTAGCGAAAGCGGGCGGGCGATCGCTTCTCACCAATCAGTGTTAGTTTTTGACGTACTCGGTACTAGCGATGTCCCCAGAGAAGTACCAGAACCAGTAGATGAAAACGCGCACCAAATTCCGCGCAATCTCTACGAAATTTACCAATCTATCAGTCCCGAAAATTACCAAGAAGTTTATCACGATGCTATCCAATTCAAGGAAGAAGCAGTCAGTTTATTTAACTTAGGCTATTTGGGAATGGCGGAACGGGCGAAAACCGAACAGTTGTACTGGGCTTGCTGCGATAAAATACAGGCGATCGCGCGGCAAAAACAATATGTATCGGAGGATTTGGAAGACCTAGAAAAGGTGATGGCGTCCATTTATTACATCAACCTATCTGTTTTCCAGTCTGTACCAGACAGTTGGGCAATTAACCAATTGTTCCCTATTATGCCCATTAACCGACTCGAAGAAGAACCAACTCAGCGCGGTATTTTAGCCGATATAACCTGCGACAGCGACGGCAAAATCGACCAATTTATTGATTTGCGAGATGTGAAGTCGGTTTTGGAACTGCATACTCTCAAACCTGGAGAACCTTACTATTTGGCGCTATTTTTGGGAGGTGCTTATCAAGAAATTATGGGCAACCTTCACAACTTATTCGGCGATGCTAATGCAGTTCACATTCAGCTAACACCTTCTGGCTATCATATCGAACACGTTGTGAAAGGAGACACTATGAAAGAAGTCCTCAGCTACGTACAGTACGATTCAGAAAATTTGGTTGAAAGCATCCGCCGTCAGACAGAAGCAGCTTTGCAGCAAAATAAAATTACTCTTTCCGAGGCCCAACTTTTGCTGCAAAATTACGAGCGGAGTCTCAGCCAATATACTTATCTTCAGTCTTAAAATGTAGGGTGGAACCTAAGCACATTACCAGAATTAAAAGCTGAGATCATCAATGTAAAAGTAGGGTGCGCCTAGCGCACCTTACCTTGAGCAATTACCAATTATTCAGGACGGAGAATTTCTGCGATCGCCCGCCGCTCCTCTCCGTCTTGAGTCGGTAAAACTTGGCGAGCGTCAGTAATCAGCCAATCGAGAGCCGCCGCTTGCAAATCGATCGCAGCCCCGGTTTTATCAACGCAGTAGCGCCCGAACACCAGTTTGTCAACCAACCGCACCTCCGGGCCCAAACGGGAATACTCAAAAATCACGCTGTTTTCCACAGTGGCGCCACTACAAAGCCAACAATTTGGGCCGATCATTGTCGGGCCGATAATTGTTGCTCCATCCTCAATGATCGTCATCCCGCCAATGTAAACAGGCCCAGTAATATCAACCTTATCCCAGTTAACAGCTACATTCAAACCAGCGTAAATGCCGGGGCGTACTTCAATTCCCGGAATCGAAACATTTTTAACTTGTCCCAGGAGCACGCTCTGAATTGCCCGCCAATAGTCAGGAACTTTGCCGATATCCACCCACTCAAAGTCCATGCTAATCCCGTAAAAAGGCGCGCCTGCTGCTACTAGCGCGGGGAATAACTGCGAACCGATATCGTATTCCTCACCCGAAGGGATGTAATCGAATATTTCCGGTTCAAAAATATAAATACCAGTGTTAATGTCGGTACTCAGAGCTTCCTCTACAGAAGGTTTTTCTTGGAAAGCTTTTATTTTGCCAGACTCGTCTGTTACCACCACTCCGTAACTGGGAACCTCCTCGCGGGGAACCGATTTCATAACAATAGTAGCGATCGCCCCTTTTTCGCGGTGCCACTTCACAGCAGCAGTCAAGTCCAAGTCAATCAAAGCGTCGCCGCACAGCACCACAAAAGTATCGTCAAAAAACGGCGAGAAGTCCTGAATTCGTTTCATGCCACCAGCCGAACCGAGAGCCTCTCCAATCATTTCTCCATCCTCAATCCGCCCTTCAAAAGAATAGGCAATTTGTACCCCAAACTTTTGACCGTCGCGGAAGTAGTTTTCAATCACGTCTGCCAGGTGGGAAACATTGACCATAATTTGGTCAAATCCGTGCTGGCGGAGCAATTCGACCAAAAATTCCATCACTGGCTTTTGCAGGATGGGAATCATCGGTTTGGGTATTGTCTGAGTAATGGGACGGACGCGAGTGCCTTTACCGGCCGCCAGAATCATCGCTTTCATTATTAACTTCCTCAACCCTCTGTTAATTGATATAAACTCAACAATTAGATGCTAGCGGTTGCGATCGTTGAATCGATCGAGCACAGCAAAATCCTGACCTGTTTATAGGCGACATCGTACCAGGCTATCAATCATTTATTCCGAATTTACCTGGATTTAAGAAACCAGGTATCGGGAATCACCAAGAACTTCACACTCCCGCTCTCCGCATTCGGGACTCAGCAACAGAATGCCATAGAGCGAGATTCTGTCTGGAATCTTAACCGACGCAGTGGCATAGTTATTAGTTTCCCCCGAGAACCTAATACCCTGCAAGCTCAAAGCGCGCGGATTTTGAGGTCTTGGTAAAACTCCTCTTGAAGCAACTCTACTTTAGACTGAGCCGATAGCAGCAACAAGGCCCAAAAAATACCCACGCGGTCATGATTTGGCAAGTGAACTTCCTCAGTCGATACCGGGGGTTCTGGGTTGACAGGAGAGTGCAAATCGTTATGGTGCCAGAGCTCTAGCAATTTGTCCAAGTCCAGCCAACCCTCGTCAATTTCCGGGCCCCGCTGAGCCAGAAACCGTTCGAGTTCACTAGCAGTTTCTACGAGATTTTCTTGGTGAGCTAGCTCAAAGATAGCCTGGGCCGCTTGCGATCGCATTTTTGAGGTAGGGCGGCGCCGGGGGGTCACAGTCTGCTCCATTGCTGCTTTCATTAGCTGCAACTGCTCAATCAGTTCTGGGAGAGTCACCGGGCGTTTTTGCGGTAGTTGAGCTACACCGCGACGGCGCAATTGCCGCTCTAAATGCTGCGGCAAGTGTCGCCCGCCTGAGTGCTCTGCGTCTTCTAGCGTCGCCTCCTCGGCCGAGTCGGGATTAGGGGGGGGTTCGGAGAGGACGATACTTTCTGCTTTGAGCAACACCAGCATTGAAGCGTACAAAAACGCTTGGCCGGAGTGGGACAAATCGGAGAAATCCTTACTCTGATCTGCATCGCAGGCGTTCGTAAGCTTGCTCAGACATCGATCGAACACTTCAATTACCTTAACGTCCCAAGGATCAATTTCTCCCCGTTCGGCTAGGTCAATTAAAATTGCGATCCCCTCGGAAATCGTTTCTAAGCCATCTTGGTCTCGGGAAACGGCCATTCGATTTTAGATTTTAGATTTTAGATTTTAGATTTTCCCTCTGAGAAAACGAGAGAGCATATCAAGTTAATTGGCGGTTATTTCAGCAGTTGTGCCCTCAATGGCTGCTATTTCTAAACTTATCGGTTCTGCACTTTCTAACAAAGGTTGTTTGGCTTCTACTTCTGCTTTATAGCGTTCAAGATTTTGTTCTAATTCCTGAATCCGCTGCTCTTTTTCGCGAACTTGGCGGAGCTGTTGGCGCGACGCGAGGGTTCGCTGCATTCTCGACCACAGACTGAACAGCCACGCTAGTGTTGCCCCTAATCCGGTCGCTACAATTAGTTCTACGCACAGCGGAGCTTTAACTTGGACGCCTTGGATAACTTGAATCGCGACGGGCTGTGTATTTTCGATACTGAAAAATACTAGAGCCAAGCAAATCAGAAAGATGAAGAAGAAATTTAGCGCTCGCATTTTCTCTGTTCCTAATTCTCAATTCAGGTTAAGCAAATTCTTGACCCTTTGTCAACTGTTTTTTGACAGATGTTATCATTTTTTTTTATCAGCTCAAATCTGGTCAATTAACCATAATATCCGGAGATGGGCGGGTTTATTGGAACTGTGAGAGTTGATTGAAGAGATTGGTTAACCCGCCCCAGCAGGACATATCCTCTTTAGGTTTGACCGATGTTTTGGGGTTTCTTGCCGATTAAGAGTGCTGGCAATATTTGATATTTCAAAGCAATGCCCGCAGCCACAAATAAGGCAATAATCAGCGCCCCAATTCCTACGGGACTGGGAATCCAGAATATCGCCTCCAAATAGTTAACTTCTCCGGGTTTGAGCTTCCAAACTAACTGTTTTCCCTGCTGATAGGTTTCCGGAACCAGCGCACCGGCGACAGTTTCAATACTTTTTGCGCCCCAAGGCGTGTTCAAGCTAAAGTCTAGCTCCAAAAGTCCCCCCGGACTCAGCAGCAGACTGCCATTAGAAGAAAGCAGTGAAAGAGAGCGCAAATCCAATTCCAAACTCAACCGATTTCGCAGCACCAATAACAAATTATTCTGCTTGACACTAAGGTGAGATTCAAACTTTGGCAAATCTGTTTCTAGCGGACTTCCGGTCCGATATTTTGTGGTTGGTGCGATCGGATTGTAAAATTGGTTGAACTTGTCTTGCAACTCTGCTCCATTATTGAAAGGAATCCTCACTAGAACTTCTGTGGGGGAAAGCCGTTTAGTTTTTCCGTCCAGCAACCTCACCCGGCTTTCTACGCTTTTCAACCATTCTGCAACAGTTTCGCTGCTGAAGCTCGTCAACCTTTCCCCCAGTTTAATGTGCTGCACGATTTCGCCACGAGTTTGACTCTCAAAGTTAACTCCGACATCGTACTGAACGCATCCAGTCACTAGAGTTAAAAGGCAAAAAACCAAAGGTAAAAGAAAGAAAAAGTGCTTTTTCTTCTTCCGAGTTCCATCCTTGACATTTTGCTCTTTCATTGTACCTTTTTCCCTGTTTTTCCCTATTTGCATGAATTAGCAAAGCGTTGAATTGTCGGCACTGTTTCTGTGTTTTTATTTCCACGTCTGGACTTGCGAACCGCATACCAAAAACCCGGTTTAGGGGCTAGCGAAGGGCAGTTTCACAGATTCTTGGTGGCAGAAACCGGGTTTTTTTGATGTGAGTGCTAAGATTTTTCTAGCAACAGTATCAGCGTCACCTGGAATTAACCGCACTGAACTTATTGCCTCGAAGCTACACCCAACTGTTGAAACAGCATACTCGGCAAATAGGCTGCACCGCCTACCCATTCGGCTTCGCTACTCAAATCTGCCAAATTTTTAAACGCTTCAAAAATGCTGCCTGCCACCATTGTATTCTTGACGCGACCCACAATTTTGCCTTTTTCTACTTTATAGCCTAAGTCCAAATTGACAGAAAATTCGCCAGCTAACTGATTGGACTGACCGGCACCTAAAACCTGCTCTACTATTAGACCTTCGTCCATGCTAGCAATCAAGTCTTGAGTGGCGGTATTTCCGGGGGAAATGCAAAAGTTAGTCAAATCAGGGCCTGGGCGAGACAATCCGCCACGAAAACCGTTGCCGGTTGATTGTACACCGGCGCGAGCTGCCCACCTGCGATCCCAATAAAATCCGGTGACAGTACCTTTGTCTATCAAGATTTTGCGGGTGGTGGGTGTACCTTCGTCGTCAAAGGGACAAGCAGAAGGGCCTAAAGTGGGGTCTTCAAAAAAGGTAAAGCGTTCGTCAAATAAGGTTTCGCCGATTTTGTCCGCTAGGGGAGAGGCTTTTTGAACTACTGCTTGACCTGAAAGGATGGTATCAAAGAGGCCGCCGAGGGTGCTAGCGGCGGCTCTGGGGGTAAATAATACTGGGTAGGAACCGCTGGTGATGGTGGCTGAATGTTCGGCGAGGCGGTATTTTTCCAGGAGTGATTCGAGGATGGTGTTGGTGTCCAGGGGACGATCGCGCGCAACGTCGTAACTGTATGCTTGCATAAAGTCTTCTCCCTTGACCAAATTTCCAGCGATCGAGCCGCTGACTATTTGGCTGCTTCTTTCGGCATACAGGTCTTGCGTGGTGGCAATTTTCACGCGGCCACTGCGGACGTGAAAGCCGACATCTACCATAATATCGGGATTGTAGGCGTGAACTTGCTCAATCAGGTTTTTGCCGTTTTCGACTAATTCTTGAGTTGTGGGCGGAGTGTAGGTGGTTTCCGGGCCTTTTAGGTGGAAGTTGGAGGCGAGTTCAAATTCTGCGGGGTCGCCGATTTCGGCTGTTTGAATCGCTGCATCTACTAAATCGTCTATCCGCGTTAAATCTGTGGAACTAGCAAAACCGATTTTGCCTTTGTAAATTAGCCGGAGTGCTACGCCTTGCAGTGCTTTGGTTTGCAGGGATTTGAGGCGATTGTTTTCAAATTCGATGGGGGTGTCTTGACTCGACAGGTAGTATACTTCTGCGGCATCGGCGCGCTGAGAGGCCAATTTCAAAATCTGGTCTACGGTTGAATCGCTCACAATAATCGCCTTTCTGGTTTTGTCTTTTTTTTATTTTAGCAATTATCGCTATTCAACTTCTGACTCCTGCCTCATGCTCGATAATTAATCCGTGTATCCGTGTCAAAATCAGTGTCGTTCCTTACTTCTTCCTTCTCCTATAATTGTAATTCACACTGTTTAAAAACATAGTTAACGGCTGCAAACAGTCGCTCTAAGTCCTGAATTGTATAGAAAAATTTATTTTGAGTAAACATTTCTAAGGTGAGCTTGCCAAACTGCCAAATTGCCCCATTAGAAACAATACCAAAGATAGTTTGTTCGGGTTCATTGTTAAGTCGCTGCACGGCGATCATTTCTGCCAAACACTGTCCCCATCCTTCATCAAATGCGCTCTCTTTCTTGGCTTCAACTAATATGAAATAGGGCTTGTCAAAAACTACTGTGCCGAGGGGGGAGCGCTTCGCCAATATATAATCTGGAATTCCTGACAGATTCTCATTATAGACTAAGGTTTGGTGACTCCAGAGGAGAAAATTACTGCGATAATTTTTCCAAACTTCTTTTAATACAGGATAAATTATATTTTCACAAATGGCGATTTCCGAGTTGTCAAATACTCCCTCATTGAAAATCAATTCTAATTCATTCCGAAAAACCTCGCTGACTGCAAATTCTGTTTCGACAATGAAATTATCCCGTCGGTAATTAATTTGGAATTCTTTGGCGACCGCGCTTATACTTTTATAATTGCTAAAAGGCATTGCTTAACTTCTCTCAGTAGGGGTGAGGTGCGCCGAGGCGCACCCTAGAGATAGAGTTGGTGCGAATGAAAAAATGATTAATAACTAATAAATAATCCGCCTAAAATTAGCCCTATCGCAATTAACGCCACCCAGATAAACCTATTATCTTTCGTATTAACCTGACTCAAATCTACAGGCTCTGGTACGACTGGCTTGGGTTTAGCGTACTTGATATCAGCGTTTGGATTGGCTTGAAAACTGATTGATTGATTTTCATCTAAAGCTGCCAAATCAGGGATTTTCACCATCCATTCAGGAGGGATAGTGAGTTTGGGAGCTTCGAGAATGAACAGCAAGCGCTTTGCTTGCTGGCGAGTTTCTTGGCGGGGATGGCGGGTGAGCGCACGGCAAAGCTCGATCGCCCTTTCTGTATTGCCAGAGGCTTCGTAGGCTGTCACTAGCCACATCTGTACCTCACCGCCCAACCGGGAATTTCGATCGACTAAACCGGTAGCTGTTTCTAAACTCTGCACAGCTTGAGCATACCGGCCACTCTCAAAAGCTACTTGCCCAGCTTGGTACTCAGTTTGAACAATTTCTAACTTTTCTGGAGTCACGAGCACCCACCCAATTCACAAATATTAATTCCCAAATTCCCCAAACGCTAGAATTCGCTGTTTTGTTGGGACATACCCGACTCGTTGTCGCGTTTGGAACCCAGCAAGTCTAAATGGTCTACTTTAATTACCGGCTTCGAGCGATTTGAACCCGTATTGCGGTCTTGCCAGCGATCGAACTTCAAAGAGCCTGTTACGCCAATTAGAGAGCCTTTGCGAACGTAGTCAGCCGCAATCTGCGCTGTTTTGCCCCAGATTTCCAGATTGAACCAGTCTGGTTGATCGCTGTTCTTGGTTCTGCGATTCACTGCCAGCGTCAAACTACACTTAACTGTACCCGACTCAAAATACTTAACGTCCGGGTCGCCGCCGACGCGGCCTACTAAAGTCACAACATTAAGACTCATAAACTTTTTTGGGAATGTGGTCGATCGGTGATGTAGTTAAACAGTCCACACGCGCATTAGCCTCCAAACTTAACTTGGAACAACGCTTGTGAGGCTTCATCCTGATTGTACACCCAGTTAGGAGAACATATTGATGGTGGATGATTGGCAAGTCTGCGCTCAACCTGAGCTCGACAATGTACATTTCTGACTAGACTCAGGATGAAAAACGTAATAGAATCCACCTCGGTTACACTTTTGTAACAACATTATTGCACACAATAGTATTTTAGTTTTTGGGGGGGGTACGAATCAGTGGGTCTTCTCAATCGATTTTCGTTATCGAGAGATATGGGTATCGACCTCGGTACTGCTAACACGCTCGTTTATGTATCGGGCAAAGGTATTGTTCTGCAGGAACCTTCTGTAGTGGCGATCGACCAAGATTTAAAAATACCGCTGGCTGTTGGAGAAGAAGCCAAAAAAATGCTCGGGCGCACGCCAGGGAATGTCATAGCACTGCGCCCGCTTCGCGACGGGGTAATTGCAGACTTCGATACGGCGGAACTGATGCTCAAAACTTTTATCCGCAGAGTTCACGAAGGCCGAAGCTTAGTTTCGCCGCGGATAATTATTGGCATCCCCAGCGGTGTCACCGGAGTAGAGAGGCGTGCTGTCATTGAGGCGGCGACTCAGGCCGGTGCTAGAGAAGTACGGTTAATTGATGAACCCATCGCTGCGGCGATCGGGGCTGGACTGCCTGTGGCTGAGGCGACTGGCAATATGATTATAGATATAGGCGGAGGTACGACGGAAGTTGCGGTTTTGAGTTTGCAAGGGACGGTGATCAGTGAGTCTGTGCGGGTAGCCGGCGACGAACTCAATGAGGCGATCGTCCAATACATGAAAAAAGTTCACAATTTGGTTATCGGCGAACGCACTGCTGAAGAAATTAAAATTCAGGTTGGTTCTGCATATCCAACTCCAGAGGATGACGACGTAATGATGGAAGTGCGGGGCTTGCACTTACTGTCTGGTTTGCCGCGAACTGTTACTATCAAAGGCCCAGAAATTCGCGAAAGTATGTCGGAACCGCTTTCAGTAATTGTGGAAGCTGTCAAGCGTACTTTGGAACGCACCCCCCCGGAATTAGCAGCAGATATTATTGACAGGGGAATTATGCTGGCTGGTGGTGGCGCGCTGATGAAAGGTTTAGATACTCTGATCAGTCACGAAACAGGAATTGTCACTCACGTGGCAGCCGATCCGCTGTGCTGCGTGGTTTTGGGAACTGGTAGGGTGTTGGAAAACAAACAGTTGGAACGGGTTTTCAGCGGGCAGTCGTCGCGTAATATGTAGTTAACAAATTTGGGATTGTGGATTTAGAAATACGGCTGCAATCTCAAATCTAAAATCCTGACTTAACAATTTTAGATTAGTGAAATTATGCTAAAAAATACATTCCGAAAGTGGTGGGATCTGCGGCTGCAAATTGCTCTTTTAGGTTTAGCTGTAACTGCAGCTTGGGGAGTTCGGCAAACACAAGGTGCGGCAGTATTTGAAGTTTACAATTGGGTGACTCGTCCGTTTCACGCCAACGGCTCGGGGCAAGAGGAACTCATCTCGGCGCGCACTCAAGAATTGCAAGCGCAGCTATTAGAATTAGAAAATCAAAATCAGAAGCTAAAAGAGCTTTTAGGTTACGTTTCGGGTAAGAAACCTCAAGGAATTGTAGCTCCTATTGTCGGTCGCAGCGCGGACCACTGGTGGCAGCAAGTAACCTTGGGGCGCGGCAGTAACGATGGCATCAAAACAGATTTTACTGTGATGGGCCCTGGCGGTTTGGTAGGCCGGGTTGTCAGCGTTACTCCTAATACTAGCTTGGTGCTGTTAGTCAGCGACGCTACGAGTCAATTGGGTGTGGGAATTACCCGCAGTCGCCACATGGGTTTTATGCGCGGGAAAGGCGGAAATCAGGCTGTGATGGAGTTTTTTGAGAATGTTCCCAATGTCAAGCCTGGGGATGTGGTTTCAACTTCTTCTTACAGTCAGTTGTTCCCTCCTGGTTTGCCGGTGGGAAAAGTGGTTTCGGTGGATATGAATAAAACTCCGGCTCCAGAAGCTGTTGTTGAGTTCTCTGCACCAATGAATGCTCTGGAGTGGGCGGTGGTTTACCCCCACTCTAAGCAAGCCGAACCACAGGAGTCGCCGAGTCAATCTTCAGCAGCATCTGAGGGAGCACAGCAACAATGAAAGCTTTATCTCGGATGTCTTCGCGATCGCGCCAATTTCTCAACTTCGCAGTTACATTTCTATCTGTGATGCTGTGCATACTGATATTGCCCACTCGGATGCCAGGAATGGAATTGCTGGGAATTGGACCGAACTGGCTGTTAATTTGGTTGGTAGCTTGGAGTATTAAGCGGAAACGTACAGTTTGGGGAGCTGCTAGCATGGGCTTGGTTTTGGGGTTTCTTCAAGATGCGATGACGGCTCCTCATCCCACCCATGCTGTCAGTCTAGTTGTTGTAGGAGTCTTAACAGTTGTTTTGCAAAAAACCTGGTCGATTCCGGTAGATATTGTTGAGAGAGATCCGATCCCGATGGCGTTAATTGTGTTTGGGATGGCGGTGGTAGCGGAAACGGTGATGGGGCTGCAATTTTTTACTATGGGCGATCGGGCTTTACTGGAAATTTGGAGCTATCACCAGCGAGTGGCTTTGTGTTCTGCTATTCTTAGCAGTCTTTGGGCTCCGGTGATTTATTTTCCTCTCAATCGCTTGTGGGAAATGACCAGGAATGTAGAAAAGCCTTAGTCAGCCATTAGTCATCAGTCATTAGTCCTTAGTCATTAGTCCTTAGTCCTTAGTCAACAGTTAACAGTCAACAGTTAACTGTTAACTAATTACTGTTAACTGTAGTCATTCTACTATTACTTGTTGGCCGGAACCTAATAAGTGATTAACGGCAATAATCAAGTTGCTGAGAATGAAATTAGGCTGGTGCTTTTGGAGTTGATAGCGGCTGCGAATTCCGCAGGTAACGGCAATTGTAGGTATTCCCAATGCTTTTCCTGCGAGGATGTCTGCTTCTGTATCTCCGATCATCCAAGCCGAACCCAGCGATGACTCAAATTCTTCTGCAACTTCAGCCAACAATTCAGTTTTTAAGGCTGTATAGTTGTGATAGGCGGCATCCGCCATCTGAGTTCCGCGAATGCTGGTAAACAGTCTGGCTAAACCGTAATTTTGTAACAGTTGAACGGCTTGATTTCTCGGCCGCAGGGTGACTAAAATCAGCCGCACGCCGCGGGAGTGCAGAAGTCCGATCGCCCATTGCACTCCCGGCTGGATGCGATCTAAGTGCAACAAGTCTGGCTGATTGACAATCCGACTCACGCATCCGAGAAAAACGTGAATTTCTTCTCCCGACAAGCCGGAACTTTTGGCTATTTCAGCATCGGGTACTCGGTTTTGTTTCATTTGCCAAAACTGCTGTTTGCTGAGTAGTTGAAGGTTGAGGTTGATTCCCCGATCGAGATAAGCTGCTTGAGTATCGGCTAATCCTTGTTGATATGTGGCATAGTAGCGATCGGACACATCGACTATGGGCCCGTCTAAATCGCAAAATACCGTCATCCGGGGGGATGAGTCAGTCTCTGATCGTAGCTTGTACTGAAGGTTTTCGGAGTCTTGGGCGACAGCCTTTAACATAAAACGTTAAGTAAATCAAGGGAGCTATACATTTCTTGACTTTAGCAAAAAATGTATAAGTTATAATACATAAATTTTAATGATTTTATTAAAAAAACCTATTAGATTTTTGAGAATGGGGTTCAATAAGGGCGATCGATCAAGCCTGCGCGTCGATAAAATTCAGGGAAAAAGTGATTTTTGTGGCTGTTGATATGTGCTTTAGCCATTAAAGTTTAGAATTAAGTTTTTAGTCTTTTGTAATTTACCCATGCTCAAACAAAGCGATTTTGTTAGGAATTCGGACACTAATCGAGTAGAGGTGCTGTCCGAAGCACTGCCTTACATTCAACACTTTGCCGGTCGCACCATAGTGGTCAAATATGGCGGTGCGGCGATGAAAGATAGCAATCTCAAAGACAAAGTGGTTCGGGATATTGTGCTGCTAGCTTGCGTGGGGATGCGTCCGGTTGTGGTTCACGGCGGCGGCCCGGAAATTAATATTTGGCTGGAAAAATTAGGAATTGAGCCACAATTTAAGGATGGTTTGAGAGTGACTGATGCGGCCACGATGGAAGTTGTAGAAATGGTTTTGGTGGGCAAAGTAAATAAGGAAATTGTTTCGTTAATCAACCAAGCTGGCGGCAAAGCAGTGGGATTGTGTGGCAAGGATGCCAATCTGATTCAAGCTCGTCCAGATGGCCGGGAAGGAATTGGGTTTGTGGGTGAAGTCAGCGGCGTGAAAATCCAGATTTTGGAGTCTTTGGTGAACAGCGGATATATTCCGGTGGTGTCGAGCGTGGCGGCGGATGAAAAAGGTCAATCTTACAACATTAATGCTGACACGGTGGCTGGAGAAATTGCGGCTGGTTTGGGAGCGGAAAAGTTGATTTTGATGACTGATACAGCGGGAATTTTGGAGGATTATCACAAGCCAGAGAGTCTGATTGCTAAGTTAGATATTCAGGAAGCGAGACAGTTGGTTGAGTCGGGAGTTGTGTCTGGGGGGATGATTCCGAAAGTTAATTGTTGTGTGCGGAGTTTGGCCCAGGGTGTGAATGGTGCTCACATTATTGACGGTAGAATTCCTCATGCTTTGCTGCAAGAAATATTTACAGATGCGGGGATTGGGTCGATGATTGTGGCTTCTGAGTTTAGCAGCGCGAATTTAAGGCCTAAGTAAGGGGTAAATCCTAGCGTGGGGAGGGCGGGTGCGTGAAAGGGGTAAACTCGCTGCGATTGGGTATATCCTAACTAAACCTGCCCCTAAAAACCTTGAGAAGGTACTTCTGGGAAATGACTTCAACTAATTCTAACCGTTGTGGGATTTCAGCTTTTCTTAAACTATGATCAAACACTTTAGAGTTTTGGATTCTGTTGCGATTCTCAAGCCGATTTCAAATACGCGATTAGCGCTAGTGGAACCAGAATACGCATCTATTTCTAGTTTGCCAGTTGGACTTGTGGGAACTATTGTTGAAGTGTATGATACGGGAAAGGAATGTCAGTATTTAGTGGAGTTTGCTGATAGTCAAGGGATTGAATATGCTATAGCTATGTTAAAAGCTGATGAAATTTTAGTTCTGCAATATGAACTTGCAGTTGCTTAGTAACGTGAGGGGAATAGAAGTTAGATAAGGGCGATTCCCTACGGGATAGCTGCGCTTCACGCACTTTCGGAAAATAAGGGCTATCGCCTTTTAGTCGTGTACTGAAATCCCGCCATCATTTAATGTGAAGTTTCAGCTTGAATTTCTCGAATAATAGTTGATATTTCTTCGGCTGACTCAAGGTGTCTAGCCAAAACTTGAGCAGTTTTGTCTAGCAAGCGTTCTGAAAAAACTTTAGCTAAGTCTTCCCGTAAACCTTGCCCTATATAAAACTTAAGCAATGCTTCTACAGACATATCTCGATTTGCCGCTATTTTCTCAAGTGATGCTAAAGTATCTATTGGAATGTTTAGCGAGACTATTTCCGCTGTACGAGGTCGCAATTGCAATTTTATTTCTTCTTCAGAATTGTTCATATAATTTCCTTTCAGTCCGGGTAGCAGGACGGGCTGAAATGATGCGTATTCGCAAGCTGCGTTCTACATAAACAACCAGTAATAGGCGTTGAGTGCGGGACTAACCCAGGATAAAGTTACGCTGTTCGTCATGAGCCGTTGCATCTCCCTCCTGATAGAATGGATCGAAGAAAACTTCTGCGGCTTCTTCAAAGCTAACGCCATGCTTTTCTAGGTTAATCTGAAATTTGTTTGTGTCCCATTCAAACTCAACGCCTTGCAGTCTGTACACACTATCCATGCTTCGATATTAACATTCTTTAAATAAGAGCGATCGCACTTTGGGAAAAAAGGGCGATCGTACTTTCTCTAACTTTACTTAACTGGCTTCCAACTATTGAGAGATTCCCGAATCGAACTTAATTGACTGAGGTACTCAATAAGCGTGGCTTTTTGATACTCAAGACGAGCTAGAATTTCCGGCGCTTCTGCTTCTTTCGTTTCCCGTTCCTTCAAGACGCGCTCGAAGTCATTTTGAAACCTTTTAATGTAATCATTGATTTGCTTTTCGGCACTTCTGAAATCAGCAGAAATCTGTTTATCAATAACTCGCTCTAGAAGTTGTCTGTTTCTAGATATCTGCTCATCTATTTTCCCATTTACTGACTCTAATGTCTGTCGTAAATCAACATCAAAAAATTCCCAATTTTCCGTAACATCAACATCAGCATAATAGACTTCATCCGAGTTACAGCAACGACTTTTTCTACCTGTTTCTTCCCTTCTATTTCCTACAACCACTGCTAATTGTACATCTTTAATCCGCGCATCAATTCCGGGAAAATCAAAGCTAGGAAACTGAATCGAGTTGATGTTCAGTTTCACTTCTAAAGAATCACCAAGATAATTAGATAATTCATCTGATATTTCTTGAATATCTTCCTGAATTCTTCTTGCCAACTCTTCGCGAATCTTCGTCCCCTCTCGAACTAATTCATCCTGAGTATCTATCCACCAATTATGAATATGTGGCGCGCAAAATTTATTAATTGTTTTAACAATTTTTTCTGCTTCCGCCTTAGTTTTACACCGGATAATGTACGGCTCTAATTTTTCACTTTTAACAGCGTGTTCATAAACCGAATTATTGAAAGTTTCAGGCACAGATTCACTCAGCTTATCCAACAAAGATACAGTTAAATTGAATGCTTGGCCTAAGCCCTTACCAAAATTAGGGAAAAGTCCTAATACTAATTCTCCCATTCCTCCTATTATTTGTCCGACGCCCATATTATCAGATGTTGGCTGTGGTAGTTGAAGAATTTTTGGAGTTTTTTTTGGCTTTGGAGAGTTGGCGGAACGAGAGTCGGCAATCTTATCAATCTCACTTTTGATCTTGGCTTTAGCTCCATCGGCAAATTTATCAATGCCTTGACTAAATCCTTGGATTAGTATTTGTTTTTATGTCTCGACCTTTTTTTTGACTGACTCAACTTTGTACATCGCATTTTCTGAGCGTTTCCTGTACTCTTCTACTTTTTCCTTGAGGGATTCAATCTCCATTTCCCAACCTTTAATTTCTGTATTCAGAGTATCCTCAATAGCCTTAGCAGCTTTATCAATTTCTGCCACCACCTCACTCAATAAATTCCAGCCAGAATTTTGCGTAATCTTTTGAATGACTGTTTCTTGAATGTTCAGGATACCGCTATCTTGCAAAGCTCTTGGTGCAATCTCTTCAGGTAAAGGAATTACTCTCCTACCTTTTTCATCTCTCTCAGCATATTTGGCACTAAAGAAATCCTCAAAATCTTTTATCTCCTTTTCAGTTGCTTTTCCTTGCTGAATCAGTTTCGCTAGAAGTCCTTGTCGAGAACTAGCAGGGTAAATAACTGGATTGCTAAAGCCAAAACCAACTAACTCTCGCTCTAAATCTTTAATGACATCAACAATTTCTTTGTCTCTCTCTGTTTTTTGGTCAACTTTATTCAAAATAAAGTAAATTTTTCCCGTGTTCTCAGCTATAAAATCCTTACGATTTTCAACAACATCCTTAAACAAATCGGCAACTGCATTATCTTTGTAGGAAGCGTAGTTTAAAATAAACAGAATGGCATTGCAGGTTCGCAGTGCTTCTAGTGCTGTCTGCTTCAGTGCATTAATGTTGAAGTTTGCAGACTCCCACTCATTAGGGCCAGGAGTATCAACTAAGGTAAAGCCTGTGAGAGAAGATAATTGGCTAATTGCTTCAATCGCATGCTCTATCTCAAAGCGTGTAGTGTTATCAGGATTGCCTTTCTCTCGGATTTCACGGGTACGCCGCAGGAATTCTTGTTGAATTTTGCCTGCGTCACCCTCAACAAGAATGACTGGTTTTCTTTCTCCTTCTCGATACTCTAAAAGTTTAGGAGTTTCGCCCGGTTTAATGTGTCGGACATCTGTACGGCAGATGGTACAGGCGGCCGTTTCACTCGCCAGTACATCAGCACCGATGATAGAATTTAAGAAGGTGCTTTTGCCAGCTTTCATTGCTGCAATGACGGCTACTTGATACTTCTGAGCTTGCAAAGCCTTTAAAGCTTTGTTAATTTCATCTTCAATGCTTTGTAGTCCTTGACTTTCATCTCCCTGAATGCGGAGCCCGTCACGGAATTCTTTGAGATATTGTAAGAGGAAAGTGCCTGTACTGTAAATGCTGGTGTATGCTGCTTGAAATTCTTGAGAAGACATAAGTTGACACTTTTTAGTTGAGGGACGGGCTAAGTTAGAGCTAGAAATTCGCGGTTCAAATTGATATAGATTGTGCGCTTACCAACCTATCTGCCAGGGGTTTAAACTCCTGGCTAACAGCGAAAGTCCTCGTTATGAGGACTGAAAATTTTGTACATTAGGTATTTAGTCCTCTTTAGAGGACTTTCGCTATGAGACGGGGGTTTTTAACCCCCGGCGGACTCGTGGAACAAACGCTAAATATCAACAACCTAGTTATTAGCTAGGGACTGAAGTCCCTGGCGCGAGTCAATGTTTAGTCGTCAGAAAAAGCCTTGCTGATCCCGTAAAATGCCAAACCAGCCAACGCACCTACGGCTACACCAACGGGCCCAGCAGCAGCACCAATACCCGCACCTCCGCCAACGGCACCAACTGCCGTCAAACCTGTAGCAGCTACCACACCAGCACCCACAGCACCACCGGCAGCAGCGGAACCTGCCGCTTTCGCTATTTCATCACCTTTAGCCATTGAAATACCTCTGTGTAAGGAACAAAAACTAACTGTTTGACTAACGAAAGTTAATTAAACAGACAAAATTTGAAAGATCGCGATCGCACTTTCCCGCTTTTCTAAGTATTTGCACTTAGACAATGAGTCGGTAATTTAATCCTAGACTACCTATAGTTAGCAAACCACTAACAAACGCTATCAACTTCGGTTATGCTATCGTTAGCCACATCTCACCACACCCGACAATGGCATCAAAAGAAGATTTATTTGCCGAAGCCGCGAAACACTGGGACTTAGAAAGGCTGTACCAAGCTTTTGCAGAAGCTAAACGGCAAATCTCACCCCGATCGCGAAGGGGACTAACAGAAACAGAAAAACTTTACCTGCGAGGATTGCTTTCCGGTTGCAGTCCCGCCGAAATCGCCCGCCAACTGTTTCAGAGTTCCAAAAGTGCAGAGGTTTATTTATGTAAAACTTTATACCAATATGTTAAAAAACTCGCAGATGTACCTAACGAACCTGTAGGAAATTGGCGCAATATTTGCGATCGGCTACAGGAAGCCGGATATAAAACTCAGTCTTCTCCTGAATTTAAAATAAATAATTCTGTACCTACAGAAGCATTAGTAAAAATAGTTGGTATAGGTGTGATTGAGAAAAATACAGTATCAATTGATATTAATATTCGACTAGAATTCCCCTCAACTTCAGAAGCGCCGAAAACAGAAGATTTGGATAAAGACGGTTAGATGGGCGATCGCACTTGGGGACAGAAAGGGATCTCGCCCCTCCACAGAGAGGCAAAAATGTTAATAATCTTATAGCTGATAGTTTGAGAAGGAAGTTTTTGATAAAATATCAAAATTAAAACTGCCTCACCCGCTTCGATTTTACCTAAAACACTCAAATTAGTCAAATTTATGTCTCGATTAAGTATCCTATCAAAAAATAAAGCTCTGGGCTTTGTGCTGGGTTTATTAATTTTTGTCATTTTCATTCCCGGATGTTGGGCTTTAACCACTAATATTGCTCCCACAGCAGCACGGCAAGTAGATAACAAAGTAGCTGTGCGTGCAGATGTACAAAATACATCAAATTCTCGATCTTCTTTAGGAGTTGGGCTGAGTGGTATTGCTGACTACTCAACACAATTACCCTTTTTAGATGCTTTCAAATCTTCTAGACAATGGATAACTCAATGCGTCAGCGGACAACCAAACTGTAACGGTGAATGGGATACAGAGGAGTATAATCTTTTAAATCTTGATGAAAATGGGTGGGTGAAGTCTCTCCCCTCGCCCGAAGATGCTCCTAAATATACTAGGGTAAGTACCCTATTACTTAGGGAAATCCCCAATCGCTATCCTTCAGGGCAATATATTGTTACTTATGAGGGTGAAGGTGCGATCGAATATAGCTTTGATGCCAAAAAAGATGAGGCTGCGTCGAAACCCGGGAGGGATATCATTAATGTAGATGCCACACAAGGCGGAGGCATAATGATTATAATTACTGCTACCGATCCCAAGAAAACAGGGAACTATATCCGCAATATTAAAGTTGTTCACTCCCAAGATGAACAGCTTTATCAAAGTGGTGAAATATTTAATCCGCTGTTTATAGACAAGATTAAAAAATTTAGAGTCTTGCGTTTTATGGACTGGATGGACACAAATGGTTCAGAACAAAAAGACTGGTCAAACCGACCTAAACCAGAGAGTGTATCCTATGCTTACAGAGGAAATGTTCCCATAGAAGTTATGGTGAATTTATCTAACAAACTCCAAGCAGAGCCCTGGTTTAATATGCCACACCAGGCTACGGATGAATATATGACTAACTTTGCTAAAATGATCAAAGATAGTTTAGATCCCAAGCTGAAAGTTAATGTAGAGTATTCTAATGAGGTTTGGAATTGGTCATTCCCACAAGCGACTTATGCTTTGGAACAAGGTAAAGCGAGGTGGGGAGATAAAGGCGATGCTTTTATGCAATGGCACGGAATGCGTACTGCTCAAATGTGCGATATCTGGAAAGGCGTTTTTGGGGATCAAAACAATCGAGTTGTGTGCGTGTTAGGAACTCAAAGAGCCTGGAGAGAGTTAGAAACTTATTCTTTAGAGTGTTCCTATTGGGTGGCTGAGGGCAATAAACCTTGTTATCAACACGGTATTGATGCCGTAGCCATAGCTGGATATTTTAGCGGAAACTTGGGCGGGAAAGAAAGTGTCAGTACAGTAGAGTCTTGGTTGAAGGACGCAGATGGCGGGTTTGGCAAAGCTTTTAAGCAATTAAAAGAGGGCGGGTTACTTCCTGGCTTCAAAGATAGTTTGCCCGATGTTGAGAATGACTTTAAGTATTTCTTAGATGTGGCTCAAAAAAAAGGTCTCAAGTTATTTGTTTACGAGGGCGGTCAACATATTGTAGGTATTGAAGGAGTTGAGAATAACGAAAAACTGACTCAGTTTTTTATGGAATTAAATAGGCGTCCAGAAATGTATGAGATCTACACCCAATTACTGAATAGTTGGAAACAAGCTGGAGGTAGTCTCTTCATGCACTTTGTGGATGTGAGTTCATTTAGTAAGTGGGGAAGTTGGGGGGCTTTGGAATATGTGGAACAAAAGGGTTCGCCTAAGTATGATGCTTTGATGGATTTTATTGATAAGAATCCTTGCTGGTGGGATCGCTGTGCTGTGGAGGGATGATGAGGAATTGGGTGCAATCAAGAATCGTTCGATCGCACTTCCTCAAAATCTTCCGCATCCCCCGGCAAACCCGAACCCTCGCTACCCCTCAACCGGGGCGATTCCCCATTACTCCCACCCGCACCGTAAACCCCAGAATACCTATCCTCCAAACCCGAATCCCTTAGCGAAAGCGCACTTCTTTGACTCGGCGACAATCTATCTGTTGACCGGCGATTTGTCCCAGAAATCGGCGGCTTCCGAGTTAAAGTTTTCCAAGCAGCCTTAATCCCACTCACTACGCTGCGAGTAGTTACCTGCACCTTTTGCGCCTGCTTTTTGGCGCTACCAATACTTTGATCGACCTGTTTGACAACCTCGCCCGCACTTTGTACTCCCTCGCTGACATCATCCGTCAACTCGCTAATTTCCAGCCCCGTCAACCGAATCGCCTCCAAAGTGGGCGGAAATTCGCGAGAAAGCGTGTCAGCGAGCTTTTCCACGCTGCGGGCCGCCCGGGCGAGCGCTTGCACCGCAGGTATTAAAGTCACTAAAACAGCAGTCAGGCTAACTGCCACTAGCAAAATCGAAAGTCCTAGCCAAAATATGGGATCGCTCACTTGAATCTGGGATTGGGGGTTGAGAATTTCATGTCATTTAGCGGATGGGAGGGCGCGACGGGGGACTCACTTCAGCTTCAGCTTCCGACAGGGTTTGGCGTTCCCGCTGAGTCGCTTCCAAACCTGCCGCGATCGCCTCTTTGAGTCTAATCAAAGTTTCGTCCCAATTTCGGATTGCAGTTTCAGAAAGTCGATCGGCCTGCAACTGCACGCTAGTCGATAAATCCTCCGCCAACTCGGGCAAAGCATCGGCCGATTTTTTCAATATCTGTCGCGTCTCCTTGCCCGGTCGCGGTGCTATCAGCAACCCAGTCACGGCCCCGATCGCAGAACCCACAAGCAAACCGCCAATAAATAATCCTGAACGTTTAGTTGACATTTTTATAACTTCTCTCCATACACCAATTTTAGGCACGTTTGCCCGATCGCGGCCCTTTGCAAAGGTAGAAATATTGTTGACAATCCTACGGAGTCAGCAGGGGCGGCAGTTTTAGGATAGCTTACCTCAAACGTCGATCGCGCCTGGACCAAAGCATCCGTCCGAAACCCAGCAATCCCAAAAGTTGCTGAACCTGTTGCAGTTGCAATTCCAGTTGTTGATAACGTCGTCGCAGTTGGCGGGTACCTTGCTGCCTTTTACCAAGGAAATCCGGCGATTTGCTGAGGACATTGCTGCTGCTGCGTTCCATTCCTGCGATCCGAATTTCCAAACGTGCGATCGTCCCCCTGATTTTCCACACTTTCGCAGCGATATAAAAACAGACCACAGATATTAGTAGATTGATAATTACAACAGCATTCAGCATTTATTACTTATTTTCAACTACTACTAAGATATTCCGCTTTTTGTGGCGGGCTAGGAGCAACTGCCTACCAGATATATTGTAGGGAGACAACATTGTTGTGTCCTGAGATCTGTTTTAAGGACACAACAATGTTTTGTCCTGAACTATGTGTCCCTCTCCCTAAGCGGGGTCAATTTTTAAGCCTGAGACATAGCAGGTAAACAAACCTTAGTACCGCCCAAACCGCAATAACCGTTCGGCTCTTTAGCAAGATACTGCTGATGATAGCTTTCTGCGTAATAAAACTCAGGAGCATCAATAATCTCAGTGGTAATCTTGCCGTAACCGGCCGCCGTCAGAGCCTGCTGGTAAGCATCGCGCGAAGCTTCAGCTAGCTGCTTTTGGCTAGCTGAATAGGTGTAAATTCCCGATCGGTACTGAGTACCCGAATCATTACCCTGACGCATTCCTTGAGTAGGATTGTGACTTTCCCAAAAAACTTTGAGCAGCGTTTCGTAACTAATTACTTTGGGATCGAACACAACCAGAACTACTTCATTATGTCCCGTCATCCCGCTGCAAACTTCGTTGTAAGTAGGATTCGGAGTAATCCCGGCCGCGTAGCCAACAGCCGTCGAAAAAACTCCATTTTGTTGCCAAAATTTGCGTTCTGCTCCCCAAAAACAGCCCAGGCCAAACAAGGCAGTCTCCATGCCGTTTGGAAAGGGAGGTTTGAGCGGATTGCCGTTAACAAAGTGAGTTGCCGGTACCGACATCGACTCTGCCCGTCCCGGCAAGGCCTCTTGGGGAGAGGGCAGGCTCGACTTTTTGCCAAATCCAAATAGCACCATAAGTTTGTGAGGGGATCTCTGATAAACGTCTTTACCTTACTTAATAATATCAGATGTATACTGAAAATAGTGGCCCTCTTAAAGGTAGAAGGTAAAAACCCGAAGGCAGATTTTTTTTACGGAAGGTTTTTGGTGATACTGCTCACTGCCAACGCAGTTTTAAATCACATTAGGCGGTGTTTTATGTCACCAAAACATACCTAAAATATCACCTATTGTTGAGGTATAAATCACGCGGATTTTAGGCCAAATAGCCGATTATTAAAGGTAGGGTGTTGTAGTAGTTATTCAATACCATTTATGGGGAGTGTGTAGAAATGGCCGCTAAACCTTGCAGTCAACCTTTAAAATCTAATCCGTTTATTACTTACCGTGACCCAATTACAGGCAAGTGGATTGTGGTAAATCAGACTTTGCCCCAAGCAGAACAAGCACAGCTAGCAGCAGCTTGAGTTCTCCTATTAATTTTACTTGAAAAATTAACCATTATCTCCAACTTCAGGACTTACGCAAAAAGTTATTTGACGCGCTACTTATATTCGTAAGTGCTTAGGGGTTGCAGCCTAAATAAATACCACCCTACTTTTAAACATTGCTCATCTCTTTTTGCAGTTCTAAATACTGATAGAGATATTCCGCAATTATCCCGTGCAAAAACAAGTCGGGTGCCGCATTAAACGGACTGTTTGGCGCTAGCGCATGGCGGTTGACATTTACATGATTCCAGTCGCAATTTCCGGTAATATCGCTGACGTAAGCCAAATCCATACTAACTGCCGCAACAAATAAGCTTGCGGAGAGTTGGGTTGTTCCGGTTTAACGCTTTCGAGAGTCGAAGATTCTGGAACCTCAAGAAAGTTATAAATTTAATAAATCATAGGTTTATGGGTATTTTCCACAGCAGTTAACATCATGTATGCCGTTGTAAAGCTGCCGCTTTTCGGCACGAAACAAAAGATTGTCTGTCCAGGCTGCAACTTTTCAGAATTGAATAATCCCTCTAAGATTAAATAAATCGAGGCGCCGCCTGTATTTCCCCGACTGTACAAGTTGGTAAACCATTTTTATTCAGGAATCATGCAGCCTGCTTGTTCCAGAAGTTCTACAATTTGTTCCCGGAAAAAGTGAGACGAATAGTGGCACAGCAGCCAGTCGATTTCCTGCGGACAAACTCTCCCGGCTTTAATCAACCGCAGCCAACCTTCAACACCTAATTTCATTACATTGTCCAGCAAGCTAATATTTTGCCGCCAGTCAAAAGCTCCCGCTGTGGCTGCATTGAGGTAAGAGGAATAACCCAACCAGCTTTTAGTTGATGTTTCGTTTGCTAATCCTGAATACATACAAACAGGATAGGCGTTGGCGTGGGAAATTAGCTCAATCCATTCTATTTTTAAGCTTATTCCTGTCGCGTTAGGATGGTTTTGGAGCAACAATGCTCCGGCACCGTCGGAGAGCATCCAGCGCAGAAATTCTGTATCGAAAGGCAGGGGTTTTCCCGCTTGCACTGAAGTCTTTGCTTCAAATTTGGTGTTTTTGAACAGGCGCGAGGGAAATTCGGAAGCGACGGCAATTGCTGTTTGTTTTTTGCCGAGTTCGATTTGAGAGGTGGCGTAATTTAAAGCACTAACTCCGGCACAGCAAACTCCTTGAGTTGACACTATTTCTAGGGGAGATAATTCGGAAAGTTCCCCGTGTACTGTGCTGGCAAATCCCGGTACTAATAAGTCTGGTAAAGTAGTGGCGCAGGCCAGTAAGTCGATCGCCCCTGGTTCCAGATTTGACTGAGAAATCGCCTCACGGACGGCAAACGCTGCCATTTGGCTGTTAGAATATAGTGTTGGCTGCTGTTTGTCGATCGCGTAGTAGCGCTGTTGAATGCCGTTGCTGTTGAGAATTCGCTGACTGACTCTCGAAGGGCGCGAGGCAATTTTGCCGAGATACTCTTCCATCTCATCATTATTAATCGGTTCTCCCGGCAAAAATTTTCCAATCCGATTGATATAAGCACTGTAAATGACGTAAACCTCTAAAGTTGCTAATTTAGTCGGGTTGGTTGTTTTGTTAAATCAAGCCAGAAAATATTTAAAACTGATTGTGCTTTGTGAAGCAGTGAACTTGCAAGGAAGAACCAGCTATCTTGTAGAGTCGCCGGAAATCAGGGAAGTTGAGCAACAGCGGCAACCAATAACCTGAAGCGGGGTGAAGTTTTATGTAATTGAGCCAATATGTAACTAGAGTTCCTTCGCTGCTTCCCGACTGAAATGGATATTGCAAAACTAGATACTTGGTATTCTCCTTCTCAACGCCGCACGGCTGTTTCGCTGTTGATGAAACGAGTAGGCGTAACTCGCACTAGGGCTGAATGCTTTATCAGGCTTTGGATTTACTTATCAGTGAAACAGCTTCAGGAAAGCCAGCCCCGTCTCAAACCACCGCTGGCGAAACTGGAAGTGCCAGCAACAGAAGTGCAGTGCACTCACCGGGAAGCCGCCGAACTATTTTACTGCGATTCCGATCGCGGGAGCGATCGCGCCGCCGGAATGATGTTAGATAAATTAGCAGCACTCGGATTAATCGCAAAACACTTTGATGGTAACGCTACGGCAATTCAAATCCAACCAGTTTCAGAAATTTTAGAGACCGCCGAACCTCAAAAGCCTGTACAACTCCAATTAGATGATTTCAACCCTCGGTGCGACGCGATTCCCGTTGCCAATTTATTAGCCACCAATTACAACTGGATGAACCGCAACACTAACGCCGTCCCCCACAAAATTGCTAAAATCCTCCGGCTTTTTGCCAATCAATACTCAAAGGGAATGCGAGTTTTGCGCCGCTCAGATAATCTCAATCCAGTCGGATTTTACTTACTTTATCCCACAGCTAGCGAATCTGAAATAAATTTTTTTAATGCTCCTAGTAAAGCGCTTCATTTAAGTTCTATTTCCGATATCGATCCTTTCAATATGGCGCTACCAGGAGATATAAATTGCCAGTCAGTATTTGTCCGCAGTTGGATGATCGATCCGCAGTATTTGTCAGAATACCGAATTGCTTTTCTTGAAGACACACAGAAAACTTTAGGCGAAATGCAAACAGATTTTCCGAATCTTTGCGACTTGTACACGCTGATGATTCACCCCATGTACGAAAAACAGTCCCTAGCTTTGGGATTTCAGAAGACTAGCAGTGATAATCAGCTATCTGTTTATTGGATGTATTTAGCGCTGGATAGATTTTTGGGGCTCGATATCAAGGAAGCATTAGTTAAACTGTAAGATAACTCGGCGGTTTCAATCGCCGAGTGACGACAAACAGCTTACAAAGTCTCGCGACCCAAATAAGATTGCAGCACTTCCGGCACTTTTACAGTTCCATCCGGCTGCTGGTAATTCTCTAAAATTGCTGCCATTGTGCGGCCTATAGCTAAACCGGAACCGTTCAGCGCGTGAACGAATAGAGTGCCTTTTTTCCCCGCTTCTTTAAAGCGAATATTCGCCCGTCGCGCCTGAAAATCTGCGACGTTGGAACAACTGGAAATCTCGCGGTATTTGCCCGCAGATGGCAGCCACACCTCTAAATCGTAGGTTTTGGCTGCCGCGAAACCCAAGTCGCCGGTACAGAGTGCGATCGCCCGATAAGGCAATTTCAGGGCCTGTAAAACTCCCTCAGCATCCTGCACTAACTTTTCGTGCTCTGCCTCGGAGGTACTCGGATGCACGAGTTTCACCAATTCTACTTTATTAAATTGGTGCAGTCGAATTAATCCCCTGGTATCTTTGCCGTAACTGCCAGCTTCCCGCCGAAAACAAGGAGTATAAGAACAGTGATAAATTGGCAACTGTTCTGCTGTCAAAATTTCACCTCTGTACAAATTGACAACGGGAACTTCGGAAGTAGGAATGAGCCATAAATCATCTTGGTCGCACTTGAAACTTTCTTCAGCAAATTTGGGTAATTGACCCGTAGCAGTGAGGGATTCAGTGTTAACTAAAAATGGTGGAATTACTTCTACATAACCTGCTTTTGTGTGGCGATCGAGCATGAATTGAATAATCGCTCTTTCCAGGGCTGCCCCGGCTCCCATTAAGCTGACAAAGCGGGGCTGAGCGATTTTTACTGCCCGTTCAAAGTTGATAATTCCTAATTTTTCGCCGATTTCCCAGTGCGGTAAAATACCGGAATTTTGGGGTATGTATTCGTCTCCCCAGCGCCGGATTTCGACGTTTTCCTCTTCATTTTTGCCGATCGGCGTTGACGGACTCGGTAAGTTTGGCAGCGGTAGCAATAAAGCTTCTATTTGAGCTTTTAGGTCTTTTTCTTGTGCTTGCAGTTGGTTCGACTCGGTGCCGACTGCGTTGCCTTCTGCCTGCAGTTCCTGAACTTCGGGAGATTCGAGGGTTAAACCCGATTTTCTTTTTTGACCGATGAGTTTGGCAATTTCGTTGCTGCGGGCTTGCAGTTGCGATCGCTTGCCTTCCAACTCCCGCTGCTGTTTGTCTAATTGCAAAATCGGCTCGATTTCATAGTTACCTCCGCGCAGGTTGAGGCTTTCTTGCAGGGCTTGCGGGTTTTCTCGGATTAATTTGAGGTCTAGCACAGATTTATTCTAAATCTTAAATTTTAGAGCGGCTGGGACAGAACGAGATGATATAGAAGCTTTGTTAATCATTGGCATATTGAATCATAATTTATTCTGACTGAAAATCTTAGTTGGGTGTCACCCCTGGAGGGTGACACCCCACAAATGTCTGCTATACTTGCAAATATTAGTAGATGCACCCTGATAATTTTCTACCCCAGCCAGCGATGGCAGGGGTTTTTTGTTGTGTGGCATGAAATTGAAGCCCTGGACGCACTATCAGTCTAAAAAACCCAGTTTCTCGCGATTATCGTCTCAAATGAGGCAATTACGTCAAGAAACTGGGTTTTTGCGTCCAGGACTAGGTTACTAAAATATCTTCCGGTTAAAAGTTAAAGCCAGTGCGGAGCAACCAAACCCATTGAGTGTCGTTGCGGCTGTCATTCTCAGGATTAACAACGGCCCAAACACCAGGAGTGATGGAAATGTTGTCGTTGACCTGAAAGCGATAGAAGGCTTCAACGTGATAAGAAGTATCTCGCTCGCGGCGCACATTACTGCTCGTCACGCGACCTGGCAAACCCACCAAAATCCCGGGTAGGTTGCCTTCACCTCCCACATCTGGGAAACTTATCCCGATCGCTGCATACACAATATCGGCGCGATCGTCGCCGTCAACATTTAGCAAAACCACGCCACCTCTACCATCAGAAACGCTGCTAACACCGGAATTTTCTGCCTTGGCGCGAGTATAAACGCCCCAGCCGTGAACTTGCAACCGGGGAGCAAGGCGGTAGAATCCTTGTACGCCTACAGAATCGCTGGATGTAGCAATATTGTCCCCAAACGGTCGCGCAGCCAGAAAACTGCCCGTACCGCCTGTGAGGTCGGCTTTACCGCTTGGTGCAAAGGTTCGAGAATAGGCTACGCCAATTGCTCCGCGATCGCCCCGGTAGGCAAGCTGAACCAGAGCGTTGTACGAGCCGTTGAATAAACCGTTACTTTGCTGCGAGAGATTGGGATTTCCGCCTACATAGCCCACAGTCAGGGTGAGGTTTTTGACGATCGTCCAGTTGACAGCAGCACCGCCACCTCCCCGGCGGTAGAGGGGATTGTATTGTCCGAACTTCGACGGAATTCCCTGACTATCGCTGGCGATCGTTGGAGGAGTCAGCAAATCCGTAATATCGGGATACCCAACACCTGTGGAGCCGACGGTCAGCGCCAGATTAGAGGTCAGCGGGGTCACATACAATACGTGAGGGACGGTGATTGTGTTATCGACATTGCCATCAAAGTTCAAGGCCGTCATATTTGTACCCGTATAGTCGGCAATCCTGCCCAAGTTGCCGAATTCCAAACGGGTTCTGAGCATATCGCGACCGGTGAAGCTGGTTTCCAAATTTAATCGGCCCCGGTTGGCAACAATAGTGTTGGTGCGATCGCGCGAATCCCCAACACTGTTACCCGAGGTATCTGTTACCACCACGATAATTTCCGCATTCAGCTTCGTAGTAGTCGAGAACTGATTCGCTTCTAGTTCTGCTGTGCGTGCATCGAGAGTATCGACTCGACCCCGCAACACCGATAATTCTGTTGCAAATTCTGCTTGCAGTTTTTGTACGATCGCTAAATCTTCCCGAGTAATCAGGTTGGTTGTTCCTGCGGCAATTAGTTCGCTGACTCGATCGAGACAGCTATTCAATCCTGCTGCAAATTCGTACCGCGTCAGCGCGCGGTTTCCTCTGTAGGTGCCGTCGGGATAACCGGCAATGCAGCCGTAGCGTTCTACTAGAGATTGCAGCGCCTGAAACGCCCAGTCAGTTGGTTTTACATCCGAGAGTTGAGAGACAGAATTCACCTGCGCGAAGGGGTTTTCTGCCAATGTATTTAACGGTTCAGGAGCAACTAATCTATCAATTGGTGCAGCAAAAATTGGGGATGATGTTAGTATAAATACACCCGGTGCTCCCAGTATAAAAGCACTAATCAGGTGAGGAAAATGCTGGATGTGCATAGGACAAAGCTCCTCATAAGGAACCGATCGCCAGAATTAGCAATACAGTTACCTTCTAGACTGTTAGGACGTTCTTAATCGCTGAAACCATTGGTATTATTGCATTTGCCTTTTTCCTTCTTCCTTCCCCCCAAGGGGGGCAGGGGACTTCTTCCTTCTTCCTTCTTCCTTCTTCCTTCTTCCTTCTTCCTTCTTCTTTCTTCCTTCTTCTTTCTTCCTTCTTCTTTCTTCCTTCTTCCTTCTTCCTTCTTCCTTCTTCCTTCTTCCTTCTTCTATACCTTTACGCTGCGCTTGAACCAGTGCGAACTTTGTCAATCGTCACTGCGATAATTATCACCAGACCTTTGACAACTAACTGCCAGAAGAAAGACACGTTCATGAGAGTTAGTCCATTGTTGAGCAAGGCAATAATTAAAGCCCCCAGCAAAGTACCCCAAATAGTGCCAATTCCACCTGTGAAACTCGTTCCTCCCAAAATTACAGCAGCGATCGCATCTAATTCGTAGCCTTGCCCTAACATCCCCGTCGCACTGTAGAGGCGCGAGGCGCTCATAATTCCACCTAAACCAGAAAGCAACCCGCTCACGCCATAGACAAATAACAGCACGCGACTCACCTTAATACCTGTCAATCGTGCTGCCCGAATGTTGCCTCCCACGGCGTAAATATGCCTCCCTAGAACCGTCCGCCGCAAGACAAACCAACTCGCTAAAACTGCGAGGAAAGCGATAACAACTAACCAGGGAATTGGGCCGAGATAATTGTTGCCTATCCAAGCAAAATTCAAATTTCTATTGATAACGGTAGTGCCGTTAGCTACTAAATAAGCAACTCCCCGCAAAGCTGTGTAAGAACCGAGGGTGACGATGAACGGAGGCAAACCTAAATAGGCAACTAGCGAGCCGTTAAGCAATCCCAAAAAGACTCCGGCTATTAACGCAGCGGGTACGGCAAACCAACCCAGACCTGGAACTAAAGAAACCAGCACCCCGACAACTGCCGTCACACCCAAAATTGACCCGACTGAAAGGTCAATTCCGCCAGTCAAAATCACAAAAGTCATGCCAGTAGCTAGGACAATATTGATTGATGCTTGCCGAATGACATTAATCAAATTTCCTAAGGAAAGAAAGTTGGGCGTTACCAGGGAAAAAATTACACAGATGGCAACCAAAATCGGCAGGATACCGGCAACTTGGATGAAATTTTTCCAAGCTTGAGCTTTACTTGTTTTCTGCCGATCGCTCCCTGAATTTCTGCTGGTTTTTGTTTGCGTTTGACTCATGATTTTACTACCTCTTTTGCACCAGTGGCATAAGCCATAATGTTTTCTTGCGTAATCTTTTCCCCAGTCGAGCCGCCTACTTCACCGACGAGGCTTCCCGATCGCATCACTAAGACGCGATCGCTCATTCCCACAATTTCCGGCAGTTCGCTGGAAATCATCAAAATACCTACACCCTTGGCTGCCAAATCGCTAATAATTCGATAAATTTCGCTTTTTGCGCCAATGTCTACACCCCGCGTCGGTTCATCTAGCAAAAGTACCTTTGGGTTGATAGCCAACCAACGCGCTAGCAGCAACTTCTGCTGATTTCCCCCAGAAAGATCCATTGCCCTGATGCTCGGGCTTGCAAGGCGAATCTGCAAATTATTAATAGCATCATTGACAATTTTCAACAGAAAATTTGAGTTAATAATGCCAGCTTTTGCTTCTCGATCGAGGACATTCATGGTGATATTCTCACCCGAACTGGCCTCTAAAAAGAGTCCGAGAGCCTTGCGATCTTCTGGCACGTAAGCAATTCCGGCTGCCATTGCTTCATTGGGTGTCGAGACATTTAGATGACGACCTTCCAGTTTTATTTCACCGCTTACCTTCCGATCTGCACCAAAAATCAGGCGGGCAAGTTCTGTTCTGCCAGCGCCAACTAAACCCGCTAAACCCAAAATTTCGCCCGCATGAAGTTGAAAACTGGCAGGCTTTACTTTGTGGCCGTCGCTTAAATTTGTTACCTCAAGAACAATAGCACCCGGTGTTATTTGATGCTTGTTTTCGTACAAATCCTGTAAAGAACGACCCACCATCATTTCCACCAGGCGCTCTGCCGAAATTTCGTGCTTTTCAAGAGAGCCAATATACCCGCCATCTCGGATGACGCTCACGCGATCGGCAAGGGCATAAATTTCTGCCATTCTGTGGCTGATATAAATAATAGCAATGCCCTCATTCCGCAAGCGGCGAACCACTTCAAAAAGCTTATCTGTTTCGCGGTCTGAAAGCGCCGCTGTCGGCTCGTCCATCACTAAAATTCGGCTATTGTGTTTGAGCGCCCTAGCTATTTCCACTTGCTGCTGTTCGGCAATTGAAAGTGTCGAAACCAGGTCTCCAGCCTCAAAATTTGCATCGAGGTTTTTCAAGACCTCAGATGCCTTGCGCCGCATTTCCTCTTGGTCTAAAAATGTACCTCCTTTCTTCAGCTCGCTGCCCATAAAAATGTTTTCAGCAACTGTCAGATTGGGGGCAAGATTGAGTTCTTGATAAATAATCGCTATCCCTAAATCTCTGGCTTGAGCGGGGTCTGTCATCTTAACAGCTTTGCCGTCAATTCTGATTTCGCCTGCATCGGCTATGTAGGCTCCCGCTAGAATTTTCATCAGCGTACTTTTGCCCGCACCGTTTTCCCCCATGAGGGCGTGGACTTCGCCCGGGTAAACGGTGATATTTACATCGTGCAAGGCTATAAAACCGTTAAAGGTTTTTTTAATACCTTGCATTTCGAGGACGGGCTGAGTTTTAATTGAATCTTGAGTGCTATTTACCATCGTAAATACCGTAAGGAAATCTGCTTGACTATTAAACTTAGATCCCCCCTAGCCCCCCTTCTTAAGGGGGGGAGAAGATTCTTCTCAAAGTGGGTCTTCTTAAGGGGGATTTAGGGGGATCTAGACTCTGGGAAAAACGGGATTCCTCAAGGGTTTTAGTCTTAACTGGACATGAAGAAGGTCACTCGCTAGTCCAGCCTTTATGTTGATTGACGTTTTCGCGAGTAATCAGCGCGACTGGAATCAGAATGTTTGGATTGGCTGGCTTTTTTCCTTTCCGAATGTCGTTCCCGACTTCAACTGCCTTGGCTGCCATGCGAAATGGATCTTGAGCTGCTGTAGCCACAAAGAGACTGTTGTTCTGCTTGAGGGCATCTAAAGCTTCAGGTGCACCATCGACTCCCACAATAAAGAACTCGCTTCTTTGTGCCTGTTTGGCTGCTAATTCTGCACCAATGGCACAGGGGTCATTAATTGCAAAAACAGCATCAATTTTTGGGAAGGAGGTAAGCAAATCGCTCATCACTCTCAATCCGCCATCGCGGCTGCCTTCTGCGTTCTGATCTTTGGAAAGAACTTTGAGATTGGGATATTTGGAGAAGACACTCTGGCACCCCTGAACTCGCTCGACTACTGAAGCGACGGGAGGCCCGTTGATAATCACAACGCTGCCTTTTCCTTTCAAGCGATCGGCTATATATTGACAGCTTACTTCGCCAGCTTGCACGTTATTTGAAGTAACTGTCGCATCAACGCCTCCCTCGGCGGCGGTATCAACTGCAATTATCGGAATTCCGGCTTGCTTGGCTTTTTCGACAGCGGGTGCAATGCCTTTGGTGTCAGCAGCATTGAGTACAATCATGCTGACCTTAGAGGCAATAAAGTTTTCGATTTGATTAAATTGCTGATTTAAATCGTCGCCGCTGGAAACGAGAGTTGTCCTCACGTTTGCACCGCCGATTTTCTTGGCTGCGGCCTCAGCGCCCTTGCCAACTTGTACGAAGAATGGATTGCCGAGGTCGCGGACTGCTACAGCAACTGATGAAAGTTCGGAGCTGCTTGGTTGTATGCTGTTTTGAGCGTTCTGAGAAGCTGCGGTGCAACTTGCCAGAGTGCTGCTGAGTAGACTAAAAAGACTGAGTGCGATCGTTACTCGTTTCACCTCAAACTCCCATGAAGGCTCGTTTGGAGAGAGTCGCTCGTAAATATGACGTTGCCAACCTAACATTAGCTTTGTTAGGTTTAAGCTCGAATACCTAATGTTTTAGGGGAGCGGCTTTTCTTTGTACATAATTGTACGAGATCGTGTTTATTTTCGGCTCGTAAAACTTTTTCACTCTGCTCGCCCGACTACTTTTGTAAACCGAAAAGATATGAATAGTCAAACTATCTCCTCGATACCACAATAATCAACGCTACTGATTTTTTTCAATGCTTTATGAGCATTAATCTTTTTGCAAGGCGTGACCAAATTTTAGGAGAATATTTTCGACAAAATCTTTCAGAAATGGCTTTTAAAACCTGGTCGAGTCATATTAAATTTAACTCTCTATGTTGCTGATGATAACAATTAAATACTGGCTCTATATCTATCTTTGGATAGACAATACTTTTACCAAAAACTAAAGAGGCAAGACCCTCGATCAGTACCCCTTTGCTAATCTTCAGTCTGCTCGGATGCGCCGCACCAACTCAATAAATCTTAAATTTTGCTTGGGGTAGGATATTGTAAAAAATCATTAAGTTTAGAGTTAACAACGCTAGATCATAGTAAACTGAAAGCAAAGCCTCGCGCTCACAGATGCAGCCGGTTAAAAAGCCCTAGTTAAAAAGCAGATAGTCGCTCAAAACCAACGGTGAAAGTAGGCGAGTCAAATATTTTCCTGTAAAACCTGCCACTACAGTCATCATGACATGGTTTAAAAGCTCTGGATAATGGCGATCGCCCGGATTGGCAAAATCACTATAGCAATCCTTGCAGGAGTCGTAAATTTTTTACCCCACCCCAACCCTCCCCGAACTCGCGGGGAGGGAGTAAGAAATTCACAGATGATTTAGGATTGCTATATACTGCAATAATTGTCTGCGCTGTCAATGGGTAAATCTGAGATGCGATCGGCAAATCACCTATTCTGTTTCCTAGAAATATTGGCCAGCGAAGGCGGTATTCAATCCTACGTTAAAGACATTCTCAAAGCTTACCTGTCCATAGCCGCAGGGACAAACTCGCCGCCACAAGCTGAAGTTTTGCTGTTGCGAGATTCCGAAGACTGCAACAATCCTTACGAGTCAAAAAATCTGAAATTTTATTACCTCAAAACCGAAAATCCCGGCTTGGGCCGTCTTAAGTTTGCTACAGTATTACTAACTCGCTTGCTGCAAAAACGACCGCAGCGGGTTTTTTGCGGTCACATCAAACTCGCACCGCTAATTCAAATTCTGTGCCAAGCCTTGGGAATTCCCTACACAATTTTAACTTACGGCAAGGAAGTGTGGGAACCGCTTCAGCCCAAATATCAAACAGCAATGAGTAAAGCTGACAGTATTTGGACTATTAGCAGGTACACGCGCGATTCCCTACGGGATAGCTTCGCTTCACGCACTTGCGAAATTAACAACTTAAATCCCGAAAAATTCCAAATAGTGCCTTGTACTGTAGATGAAAATATATTTACCACTGGGCCGAAGCCACAGGATTTATTAGAGCAGTACAATTTGGTGGGTGCTAAAATATTGATGACTGTAGCCAGATTGCGATCGACAGATATTTACAAAGGCGTCGATGTCACCATTCAAGCTTTGCCGCAAATAGCCGAAACTTTTCCGAATGTGAAATACTTAGTTATTGGACGCGGAGACGATCGATCTAGATTAGCCAAACTCGCTGATGATTTGGGAGTTACCGAAAGAGTAATATTTGCGGGTTTTGTACCGACAGAAAATTTAGCAGCACATTACCAGTTAGCCGATGCTTATGTAATGCCCTCCCAGGAAGGCTTCGGTATAGTTTATTTGGAAGCGCTGGCTTGCGGAGTACCCGTACTCGCGGGAGACGCGGACGGGTCAGCCGATCCGCTGCAAGATGGTAAACTGGGATGGCGAGTTCCTCACCGAGATTCAGCAGCAGTAGCGCTTGCTTGTGTGGAAATGCTGCGAGGGGAAGATAAAAGGTGCGATCGCCACTGGTTGAGGGAACAAACCCTGGCAAGATTTAGTTTTGAATCCCTTTGTCAATCCTTACAAGGAATTTTTCAACCCTCTGACTCAGATAAACTTATGCCGTAGAGAGCGGTTTCTGGGTGTACAATGGGAAAATTAACTCGATCGACCGCCTGAATTTCTGAGTAGGATAGAGTTATGCCTACCTGCAAAGACACCCAAGGAGACCACCGTGAACCAAGGCACCCCCAAAATATCTTTCAAGCTACCCCGTATTAGCAATTGGTTGATACTGCTGGGCATCGCCTGTTTGTTGGTGTCAATTGGTTTGGGTTGGATAGTTAAATCAGTGTTGATTCTAGTAGCTTTTTTGTTGCTGACGCCTGTGGTCGCATTTTTCGCGCTTCAGTGGTGGCTGAAACGCAATTTAATTGAGGACAATTGTCCAGTTTGTCAATACGAATTTACAGCTTTAAATCAAACTCAGTTTCAGTGTGCCAACTGCGGCGAACCTCTGAAAATAGAGGAAGGTCATTTTAGTCGCTTGACACCGCCCGGTACGATCGATGTTACCGCCGTTGAAGTATCCTCGGTTCAACAGTTAGAAGATTAATTAGAAAGAATAGGGCATTGGGCATTGGGCATTGGGCATTAGTTGGTTTTTATTGGTTATTTGTTACTTGTTAGCTGTTATTTTTTATTTGTTACTTGTTACTTGTTGGTTCTAATAACCAATGCCCTATGCGCGATGCCCTATTTCCCAAATTACTTTTCCAAGCGTACTGCATACCACTGCAAATATTTTCCCTGCCCGACATCTAATTCACAATAAGTATCAATTAAATACTTGGCTTGAGCTTCCACGCCAGATATTTTATGCACGTCCTGCGGCAAATCTTCGTGTTCCTCGGCTAACACGGCTTTCAGCTTTTCTAACAGTTCCGCCGCAGTCAAAAACTGCTCTGGCTGGTTTGTTTCTAAGACCACAAACGTGTCTTCGTCATACAGTGACATAGTTTAAAAGGTTGAGGTTAATTATTTCTAAAGTTTCGTACACTTAAGCGAGCGAAAGTATAAACTCTTAATTACAATTTTCCAGCCCCGGCTCGATCGTGTTACAATTAGCACCATCAGAATTCCTAGCGGATTACCGTTATTAACTTACTTGTTAACTTAGTTGTTAACCGAGTTCTCAACAGATCCGACACAGCATTTCTGAGGAGATTTGTCAAGTGCAAATTTGTCAAGTGTCCAATTGTCAAGAAATATTCGATCGGCTGTATCTAATTATAACTGGCACTATACATTCCCATGATCACATCTTCCACTTCAACCCCTGTTGCGCGCAAGCCCTCTAAATCAGAAGGTCTCAAAGAACGCAGCAACTATTTACGAGAACCCGTTGCGACTGAACTGTTACAAGAAACTACCCACTTCACCGAAGAGGGGCTTCAGATTCTCAAATTTCACGGCTCGTACCAGCAAGACAACCGCGACAATCGAGTTAAAGGACAAGAAAAAGATTATCAGTTCATGCTCCGCACCCGCAATCCCGGCGGGTTCACTCCGCCGCAATTATACCTAGCCTTAGACAAGGTATCTGAAGAATACGGCAACCACACGCTCCGCGTCACAACGCGCCAAGGTTTCCAACTTCACGGCGTGTTGAAAAAAAATCTTAAAGCAGTGTTTTCCTCAATTATTAAAAATATGGGGTCAACCTTGGGAGCTTGCGGCGACTTGAACCGCAACATCATGGCACCTCCAGCACCGTACAAAAATCGCCCAGAATACCAGTATGCGCTGCAATACGCTAACAATGTCGCCGATTTGCTGACACCGCAAACCGGTGCTTATTATGAAATTTGGTTGGACGGCGAAAAAGCTGTTTCGGCCGAGGAAGACCCCGCAGTGAAGGCCGCGAGACAGAAAAACGGCAACGGCACAATCTTTAGCGACGACAAAGAAGAACCGATTTACGGCAGCCATTATATGCCGCGGAAGTTCAAGTGTTCCGTTACCGTACCCGGAGACAATTCAATTGACTTGTACTCTCAGGATTTGAGCTTGGTGGTAATTACCAATGAAGCTGGCGAGTTGCAAGGTTTTGACGTGTTTGCTGGCGGCGGTTTGGGCCGCACTCACAATAAAGAAGAGACTTTTGCGCGGGTTGCGGATGAGATTTGCTATGTTGCCAAGGATGATGTTTACGATTTGGTCAAGGCCATTGTAGCAACCCAAAGAGATTACGGCGATCGCACAGACAGACGGCACGCGCGGCTGAAGTACCTGATTAACGACAAAGGCGTACAGTGGTTCCGCGAAAAAGTAGCCGAATATTTTGGCAAGCCGCTAGAAGCCTTTAAACCGCTGCCTGAGTGGAAGTATTTTGATTTCTTGGGCTGGAATGACCAAGGAGACGGCAAGCTGTTTGTCGGCATTTCTGTGGATAATGGCCGGATTAAGGATGAAGGTTCATTTCAGCTAAAAACAGCTTTGCGGGAAATTGTGCAGAAGTACAACTTGCCGATACTGGCGACGCCACACCAAAACGTGCTGATTTACGATATTTCGCCGGATATTAAAGAAGAAATTCAGGGAATACTCGATCGATGCGGCATTCAGCGGGAAACTGCGATCGATCCATTGGTGCGCTATGGGATGGCGTGTCCAGCCATGCCGACTTGCGGGTTAGCGATTACCGAATCTGAGCGCGTGATGCCGAGCATTTTAGAGCGGATTCGCGCACTTTTGACCAAAGTTGGCTTGCAAGACGAGCATTTGGTGGTGCGGATGACTGGTTGCCCAAATGGATGCGCCCGCCCTTATATGGCAGAATTGGGGTTTGTCGGGAGTTCGCCGGAATCCTACCAGATTTGGCTGGGCGGTTCTCCCGAACAAACGCGGCTGGCAAAACCAATTGAGGAAAAGCTGCACGTCAATGATTTTGAAGCTTTTCTGGAGCCGATTTTTGTTTATTTCAAGCAAAAACGGCAACTGAAGGAGAGTTTTGGCAATTTTTGCGATCGCGTCGGGTTAGAATCTATCCGTCAATTTGTAACCAACTACCAATCTGCTGACTCGATGACAACTGAGATAAATGAATTAGAAGTTACGTCTAGTAACGATGACGGGAACGACGCTGCCACTGCTACCGGTGGCAAAGTCCGCCGTCGAATTAGCGTCCGCGATGAAATCTACAACGAGCTCAAGGAAGAAGCAGCCCGTCAGGGCAAGCCGATTACACAACTAGCTACAGAGGCGATTTCAACTTATTTAAAAAAGATTAAGGAGGAAGCATAAGCCGATTTTAAATTTGCGCTTTGTGATTTTCGATTGTATTCAATAGACTTCGGGCAACAATAATATAAAGGCAGAGCATTTGCAGAAAAAAACTTGAATTTGTAAAATAATTCCGGTTGTAGATGCTTTGCCTTTATTGTTTTTTGAACTGTTGAAGCCCCGCCTGCCTATCTCTTCTCATTCTCTCTTCCTCTGCGTTCTCTGCGTTCTCTGCGGTTAAATAAAAAAAATCTCTAATAGAAAACGAACAATCCCAAATTCAATGCCTCAATTACAAAGATTAGCAGTTACTGCCGCTCAAATTTGCGATCGCAAAATCGACTTAACTAGGGAACAGCAGCATTATTTAAATCGAGTGCTACGTTTGCAAGGGGGCGATCGATTTATTGCGATGGACGGTCGAGGGCATTGGTGGTTAGCAGTCCTAGAAGCCCAGGAAACAGGGTTATTTGCCTCCATAACCGAGGAGATTGCTGTGAATAGGGAGCTACCAGTTGAAGTCACTTTGATGGCGGCTTTGCCCAAGGGAAACGGCTTTGACGAGGTTGTGAGGCAGGCGACGGAGTTGGGTGTGGCAAGTATTGTGCCGGTAACGAGCGATCGAACTTTGCTCAAACCAAGCGATCAAAAAGTTGAGCGGTGGAGAAGAATTGCTGCGGAGGCGGCGGAACAGTCGGAACGTCAAATTGTGCCGACGATTTTAGAGCCTGTTTCGTTTGATGTTGCTGTCAAAGATTGCGGTCAAAAATATCGATTTATTTGTGTGGCTCGCGGGGACAATCGGCATTTGTGGGATTGTTTAGCCGCTTTGGCTCCCCCCCAGTCCCCCTTAATAAAGCGGGAGCAAGATGGGGGAGAATTATCGATTGTCATAGCTATTGGCCCGGAGGGTGGATGGACTGAGGGTGAGGTGAAAAGGGCGATAGAATTTGGTTTTGAAGCTGTTTCTTTGGGGAGTAGAATTCTGAGAGCGGTGACAGCACCGATTGTGGCTTTATCTTTAGTTGGCGCGGCATTTGAGAAGTGCTAATATCAACAAATAACAAAGAATTCATCAGATAGGTGGGTTGACGGGCAATGAAAATAGAGTTGAGGAAAGGTCGATCGCTCTTTTGGTCGATTCCCTACGGGATAGCTTCGCTTCACGCGCTTTTGGCAATTTTCGGTACAACATCAGTTTCTGCACAATCTCCGATTTTTCCCATTGCTCAACAGATTAATTGCGATCGCCCCCAAGGAGATGCACAAGTCAGAACTTGTATTCGGTTGAATTACGAAGCCTCGGATAAACGACTAAACGAGGTTTACAAACAACTGATTTCCCAATTGAGTGGCGAAGAGCGGGCGCTACTTTCCGAAGCCCAATTAGGGTGGATTAACTTAAGAGATAAAACCTGTGAATTTGAAGTTTATAAAAATCGTGGCGGTACGGGTTATGGAGGTTTCCTCAGTGAATGTTTGGATCGCATGACTAAACAGCGTACTGCGGAATTAGAAAACTATTTAAAAAAAAGGTAAAATAGGAAGTACACCGTAAAACACCTGACAAGAATAAAGATAAACAAGTATTTATGAAAAGCCGATCGCCCTTCACCCTCACCCTCACCATCATCTCAGCAATTGTAAGCACCACCGTACCAGCAGTTTTCGCCCAGCGACAGCCATCAGCCAACGAAATATACATCGATAAAAATTGCCAGCGCAACCAGCAACTACCGCAACTTGAAAGATTCACTATCTTTAGCAGAAACGAATTTACAACTAACGGTCAAAACTACTGGTTCTACGCCGCCCGCTATCAAGATGGAGGCGTACTTCTCTGTATATCGAAACCAAATTTTAATCAACCAAAACCTATAAAGGAACAAAAAATACAAGCCAATTTTATTGACAAAATAGTCCGAGATATCAACAGCAAAACAGCTTTTATCATCGTAGTCCGAGAAGGAAATGGCCCCGAAGCACCCGTGACCAATTACGGCTTAGAATTGAGCAATGTCGATCGACCAAAACTCACCTCCCTTTCCATCCTACAGCAGCGGGGAACTCTCAAAGACGGCGAGCCCAGTGAACACACATTTCAAGGACGGGCCGGTCAATCTATTACGATCGACCTCAAAAGCAGAGCATTCGACCACAACATAACACTGTTCGACACCAGCGGCAAAAATATTGCCCAAACAACAGGTAACTCCCAGAATCGCCGAGAGTCTAAACTCAGCGTAAAATTGCCTAGTAACGGCACTTATAAAATAGTTGTTAAAGGAGGCGATCGCACAAGCAAAGGTTCCTACACCTTAAGCATTAATTCCAACCACTTCTAACTAAATTTAAACCAACCGCTAGGCAAACTCAAAAACAGGTGTTTCAATCACCCTAATAGGCTTTCTATCTTCCGAAATCATTTTCTGCAACTGTTCCACAGTTTCAGGTGAAAAAAATCGCTCTCCAGTTTCCAAACACACTCTAGCAGGAACATTTTCAATAATAATAAACTTACCCTTGATTTCAAGGGTAGAATTTACTTTTTGTTCCACCATTGTTTCTTGCCAAATATCATTGTTCATTTTGATTTATCCTTAACTTAAAATCAATCCAAATTTTCGGCTCTGGTTCGTATAAAGTAATGATTTTTACCAAAGGACGAGATGGATAACTGCACTGAACGTGCAAAGGTCTATTGGAAAGGGTGAAGCCGAAAATCAAACAGCTTGGGCCATATTTGTCATCGGGATACTCTTAGATAACTTCACCAGCCATTATTGCTTCCCGGAGTTCTTGTACCCTGATACGGCGAACTATGCTTTGGTTTACTGCGTGTTGTGAAAGCTCAAAATCATTTTTTACAATTTTGACACGTATTTTTTCAATGATTGTCATAGTTTCATATCATATCTATAACTTAACACAAGAGCCAAAATTGTTAACCAGTGGCGGAACCAACCAAACATCAGCCAAGATAGAAACAACGCCATTCCCGCAACCGCCATGACAGACATCAACCAAATAGCCGCCGCCCTAGAAGGTAAAGACTACAAACAAGCTGCCCAACTCATCAAACAACTACAAAAAGAATCCCCCGAAAATCCGTGGGTACAATACTATATCGCCCGCTACTACGAACTCACCAACAATCTCGAAAAAGCCCAAACAACCTACAAACAAATACTCCGCGACATCACCAACGCCAAAATCGTCTCCCAGACCCGCCAAGCTATTCAACGGATTGAAACCGCACAACAAAACCTCCGCCAACAAGCCATAGAAACCGCCAAAAACGACCCCAGCAACCTCGAACCCGGACTCCTCATCCTCGAACCAGTTAGCCCCGAAAAAAAACCCGCAGCCATTCAAAATATCAGCAGAATCTTTAAAATCGACGCCTACACAACCCGGATGCAAATCCAAAGCCGCGGCTGGAGACTCTACAAAACTGGCCCCATCGCCGAACTCCGAATTTACGGTCAAGAACTCCTCAAAGCCGGCATTCCCGTATTTTGGGCAACCCTAAGCGATATTCAAAAAATCCAAATCTTCCGAGTGCAACACTTCCAGTCTCTCTCTTCCCCAGCCGTTGTTTGCAAAGATAAATTAGATCGACTCGGTGCGATCGAATTTAACTGGTCAGAAGTTACCCAAAGAGTAGAAGGCTTGTTGCCCATGTTCATCGAAGTCATGGACTACTCCCCCAACCGAAGAAAGGAGCAATTTCGCCACAGAGAAATCAGGCAAGATTACGCTCAAATCTGTGACTTACACATTCCCAGCAGAAACTGCATTCTGCGAATTTGCGACCAAAGTTACGAATTTCAACAAGGAGTTGACTTCACCAAAGCTTCTGCTGATATCCCCACTTCACCGAACCCGAAAAACAAAACATCCAGAGTCAAAAACTCTCAACAGCTTCCTCAAAGTACCACCCGAATTAACTGGAATAACTTACTGGAAATATTCGATCGCCAGCTTGACGTTACAGTTTGGTCAGAATTTACACCATTTGCCGAGACAGTGCTCGATTACACTAATATGTTGAGCAAGATCGAATCTCATATAGAAGTCGAGCGCAAATCCGAAAGTCCTTGGGACTCAGCTTTTCAGCTATACAGCGGATTAGCCTTCCTCAGAAACCCAGAAAATAGGGAATAGAACAAAGAGTTAAAATTAAAAATGAGGAATCCCATTTTTAATTTGTTAACGCCAGCATTGGGAATTATCCCATGCCAAATTCCCTATTATAAATTCCAAATTTCCTACTTCGTTTTCACCTGACGGGCCATTTCCCGGAAATTGTTCATGCTGGGGCCAGGGGTTCGACGACTTCCATTTGGTGTCGGCATTAAATTATTAGGAGCAAAAGTGCGATTGGCTTCAGCTTGACTCGGCACTTTCCCGTTAGTTGCAGCAGCAGGTATCTTAGCGGGTTCCGCATTATTAGCAGGAGCGGTAGCGACTGGTTCCTTTTCTTTCTTAGACTTTTTCTCTACCTTAGCCTTTTTAGCTGGTTCAGACTTCTCAGGCTTGTCAGACTTCTCAGACTTAACAGGCTCAACTTTTGCCGGGGCGATCGCAACAGGCTCAGCCTTCGCCGGCGCAACTTTTGCTGGTTCCTTAGCTCCAGATTCGCCCAAATCTAGGAAATATTCAGACTTTTTCAAGCCCAACAGTCTGCCGAAAAAGCCGAAAATACCGCCGAAGAAATTTGTGATAAAACCAAACATTAGACTTACTCCTTTTGTTCTTTTAGAGAAATTTGTACAAGCTTGTCAACAAAGTTAGATTACGAGCTAGGGCAACCTTTGTCTACATTTATTCATCAAAATTTACATTTGCCTATATCTAAGCTACCTCATCAAAGGAAATTTTAGGTATGAATACTCACCGTGCTTTGCACTTATTTACAAAGTATCTCAGAATTTGTTAGGGATTCCCACTCATTGCCTATCGTACCTCGATCCGATTGGCTAGCTGTCCTAGTACGGGTCACACTCCCTAGGGGAGTGATTTATGCTTTAATCACCAAGCAATTTTCCAGCAAAATGAACAGTTCGCTCGATCGCAATCCCGTCATCCTCATACACGGCATCTGGGACACAAAGATTATTTTCAGCAAAATGTCCGCCCGCCTCACCGAACTCGGATGGTCAGTCCACAGCCTCAACCTCACCCCCAACGACGGCAGCCTCGGCCTTGACTTACTGGCCAAGCAACTCGCAGACTACATCTCTGAAACCTTCGATCCAGAACAGCCTTTAGACATAGTAGGCTACAGCATGGGCGGCATCGTCAGTCGCTACTACGTCCAGCGACTCGGAGGAATCAACCGCGTACAGCGTTTCATCACCCTATCTTCCCCCCACCACGGCACCCTCACCGCCTATTCCCTACGCCTACCAGGATACCTGGATATGCGGCCCGATAGTGGCTTGCTGCGCGATTTAAATCAAGATGTCACAATGCTCAAACGCATAAACTTTACATCAATGTGGACGCCATTTGACATGATGATTGTACCGGCGAACAGCTCCCAAATGCCAGTAGGTAAAGAAGTTAAAGTTAACGTTTTGTTGCACCGCCAAATGGTGACAGAACCCCTAAGTATTAACGCAATAGTTGAAGAGCTCAAAGCACCTATTGAAAATAAAATTCCTACTTAAAAATGAATAGCAATTTCAGCCGCAACCCAGTCTTGCTCATTCACGGAATCTTCCGAAAATCGGGAATTTTTTACAAAATGTCTGCCTACCTCACCCAACTGGGATGGTCAGTCTATACCCTCAATCTCTCGCCCCATTGGGGCAACGCCAGCATAGACGAATTAGCCCAACAAATAGCAGATTATATAGACAAAACCTTTGCGCCCGCACAGCATCTAGATATAGTAGGATTGAGCATGGGCGGTTTAGTAACTCGCTACTACCTGCAAAGGTTAGGTGGCATTAACCGAGTGCAGCGCTTTATTGCCATATCTTCTCCTCACAGTGGTACTTGGATGGCTTACACTCTCTGGGGAAAAGGCTGCGTCCAAATGCGTCCTGGCAGTGCTTTTCTGGAAGATTTAAATCGAGATGCTGCCTTGTTGGAAAAGCTCAATTTTACTTCGATTTGGACAGATTGGGATTTCATCATCGTACCTGCTTCTAGTTCCCAAATATCTGCTGCCAAAGAAGTAAAATTGTCTGTTTTCGCCCATGCCATGATGGCGAGGCATTCCAGCAGTTTAAAAGCTGTGGCTGAAGCATTGTCAGAACCATTGAAAATTAATAATTAACTTGTAGTGTACGTCAGCAGATACTTTTTATTAAAATAAGCTGTCCGGTATCTAAATTGTATTTTTGGGGCGGGCGGGACGCCCAACCCCTACTCCCCACAAGAATTTCATCACAGTGGAGCCAATTCTTCAATCTAAAATTTAAAATCTAAAATCTAAAATCGACTGACGCACCGTGAGAGGCTACTACTAAACTGTATCGCCAACTTCAGCGTATTCGCTGCGACCAAAAATTGCTTCAGCTTCACAATAATACTTGAACTCAAGTATATTGTGGAAAGGGTCTTCTAAGAAGAAAGTACGGTGTTCTGTAGGCAAACCGACAAATCGCCGTCTCGGTTCTTGATAGAAATTTAAGTTGTTTTGCTGGGCTTTCTCTAACAACGCTTCCCAGTCAGCTTCAGAAGTAAAAATTAACCCGAAATGCCGGGGATAGATGCCTCGCTGAGGCGTCAAAGGTTCGCGGCTGACGTGGGCGACAATTTGATGACCGCACAAACCCATAATCGCAGAATTAGGCGATTCGCGGCCTAGTTCGCAGCCGAGCCCGTCTACGTAGAACGCTTTGGTTTGGGCAATATCGGTCACAGGGAAGGCAAGATGAAATAAGACTTGGTTCATGGAGGTACTAAATGCAGAATTCAGAATTGTTCTTTAATTATTTATCTTGGTCTAATCCTTGGTTGATGGCGATCGCCCTAAATACAGTTTTACTCGCGATCGCCACCATTGCTCCTAAAAAATTGCTCACTCCCGCTGGCCAATTTCACGGCTGGGTATTGGGCGTGCTCATCTGGGGCTGTTTGGGATGGCAAGGCTATGCTGTGGTGATGTTTTACTTTCTTGTCGGATCGGGAGTTACCCGCATTGGCAAAGCCCAAAAAGAAGCAGAAGGCATAGCCGAAAAGCGTTCAGGCGCCAGAGGCCCAGAAAATGTCTGGGGTTCGGCTTTAACCGCGACTCTTTGCGCTTTGGGAGTTTTGGCATTATCTATTTTAGGAGATACAGGCAAAATGTCTGTGCCACAAGATGCTATTTCCCTGTTATTGCTGGGTTACGCGGCGAGTTTTTGCACCAAACTTTCGGATACCAGCGCCAGCGAAATCGGCAAAGCTTACGGGAAGCGGACTTTTTTGATTACCAGCTTGCAGCCTGTACCTAGGGGTACGGAAGGGGCCGTAAGTTTGGAAGGAACGATCGCAGGTATTGTCGGCTCAATTTTGATCGCACTTTTGAGTTGGGCCGTCGGTTTAATTGACTTGACAGGAATAGTTTTTTGTGTTATAGCAGCTTTTATTGCCACGAACATCGAGAGCGTCATTGGGGCGACGGTGCAATCACAGTTTGAGTGGCTGACGAACGAGGTGGTAAATTTTTTTAATACGCTCATAGGAGCGATCGCAGCGATTATTTTAGCGGCGACCTGGAGAGCTTTTTTAGCTTAGTTAATCTTGGACGCATTCGCGACCCAAGAAACCGGGTTTGTTACGAGAATTCAAGACCTTAACGCAGTATTTTTCCAGAGAAACCCGGTTTCTGCCTCGCGAGTTATTAGCTATTAATCATTAGTCATTAGTCATTAGTCTCAAGCAATCAACTCATGACTAATGATTAATAGTTAATCAAACTAAGCGTCGTCTTGCGGCCCAAAAACCATTTGTAAAATCATCGTCGGTTCGCCCCGCTTGTGATAGCGATCGGCCCAATTGCGAATAATTTCATCTAATTCCTCAAGGGCTTGGTCGAGGCGTTCCGGCGGAATATCCAAAGTCTCCATAATTCGCATCACCCTCGGTTGTTTTTCCGCCCAATCCTTCATCAGCCGGAAATATCTAGCCGTATCCTCCACCATAGTAAATGTTCGCTCTTCCTGCTCTGCGGGAGAGTAAGTAGCGCGGGTGAGGGCATAAAAGGGCATTCCCCAAGGAGAATCAATGCGAGTTACTGTCCCAGAATAGATCAAGCGCCGCTTAATGTGTTCTGCTAGAGCTTCGCTCAAAGGCATTCGCCTTTCTGGAGACATATCTTCTTGCGATCGCCTGTGCAGAAACTCGATCAACTCCATAAACTGAAAAGAATTGATCAGTTGAGCGTCTGGCGGATTAGGAGGGATCTTGCTTTCGAGATATTTTTTTTCATCTACAGTCAAATTGTTTCCCGGAATGCGAGGGCGTCCCGGCATCCAACCATACTGTTCCAACCAGACATAAGGAAACTGAATCAAATATCTAGGTTCTTGGGAACCCAACATTTTCAGCAATTTTCCCTGAGTCAGAGCTTCCCGGACTTCCTCAACAATCACCTTCACCCGTTTAGGCTCAATGTGATGCAAGTGCCCAGTCATCCGCAGGTTGTTGTCCTGCTCCATATAAGTCATATAAATGGCACACTTAGCCGCCGTTGCAGCCGCGTCTAGAAACGCCCCGTGCCTGTGCCCACTGGTTCTCATGGCGCTAAACGCCAGATATAGCATGATCTGATCCATTGCACTAGGGCTGAGGCTTTTGACCAGATCCAAAGAGTCATTTTTCATCACTATCCCCGAAATAGCCAAATTAGGAGGCATTTTGTCGTCCTCCATTAAATTATTGCGAGAGCGCCGAATCAAGCATAGCCGACTGTCGCCGGAAAGCTTGCCAGCTACCCTAATATTCAGGTTAGTTAATTTCCCTGAGGTAACAGGGGCATGGGCTTAAAGGCTATCCACACCGCATAAGTGGTTCTTATTGGTGGCCAATTTAAGTAGATTGCTGCACCCTCTGCGCTGACAGTTTACCTATATATAAGTTAGTTATCGCAAGTTAATTATAGTGCAGGGGTTGAAAATTAAACCGTACTTTGGGCGGGGAGAAGGTAAATAACTGTTGCGCTCCCAGGAATCTGAGGCGACTCCGAGCCCCTAATTCTTGAATAGTCATGGATGCCGAAACCTGGTTTGATCAACTAAAATAAGGCTGTTGCATAATTGCGCGAAAATTTTGATGGTTTTGTGGGATGGACTCTCCTAGGCCGTCCGCTTTATTTTCACAGCAGGCGGGACACCCCACAAGAATCCTCCTCAAATTGTGCAATGCCAAAATAAGGCGTGGAGGGCGAGGGATATCGGTGGAAAAACCCAGATGATCAGAGGCCTGTGGTTAGTTCCTGTTTAATTGAAGCGCTTTCAATACAAAACCGCCACCTACTAGAATCTATCTCTAGGTAGATGGCGGTTCCCCGTTTATATGCTAAAATTTATCAAAAAAAATAATCTCCTCAGAACTGTCCACAAAAAGTGCAGTTGTCGCTTAACCTGAAAAAATAGAATCCCAGAAAATCCGATCGCGCGATCGAATGAACGGCCCAAAGCAACTCAGTTGTGGTCATCACTTGCGTCCAGTGCCATTAGAAATCTTGTAGCGGATGAGTGTAAACAGTAGGCTCAGTAAGATTCCTGCGTCCGCCGCCCTTCTCTGGACTGCGCTCGCGCTTTTGTTGAGTTTGGGCTGACAACATATATTGGGCGGTGGCAGTTTCGACCATGGGGAGTGAAGATTCTAAAGCTTGAGCGGCGCTGGCACTCAAGGTAATGCCCAACAGGCTCAGTAAAGCAATTGCAGTGTAGGTTTTCATGGGTAGTATTAGTCTCAGTATCTATTTAGAGATACGACATTTACCCAGCCTGATCAGGATAAATTTCCCTGAAATTATCAAACTATAGAATCAGGAATCAGGAATCAGGAATCAGAAGGAAAAAGAAAGAAGGAATCAGGCTTTAGTTAAGCTATCGCGCATTTAAATTGTCTCCTACAATCTTTGTATAAAAAGCGGAAAATTATCTTTCCCTCTCCCTTTGTCAAGCTCACCTCCTCCCGAAGCAACAGACACTTTAGATGCGTAGCATCTGATCTATGAGAGCAGTCACAAGTCGATGTAAAATGGAATAAAATCTCTGGCTTCAGTAATAAAAAAATTCCTAATTGCACTACCCAGACGGTTGCAATAATATACAAAACCGCCAAATACAAGATTCAATCTCTCGATAGATGGCGGTTTAAGGTTTATATGCTATCATCACTCACATAAAAGAAGAGCCTAATGACTGTAAACAAGAAATGCAGTTGCCTTGGAAACCTGAAAAACTAGCATCCCAGAAAATCAAATTGAGCGCTAGACACGGGCGGCAGAAACTAACTCAATAACGGAAATCGCTTTCGTCCAATGTCATTAAAATGCTTGTAGTTGATGAGTGTAAAGATTAGGCTCAATGAACTCTCGGCGTCCGCTGCCTCTTTCTGGAGAACGATCGCCCTTTTGTTCGGTATGGGCGGATAAAATGTATGGATATGTGGCAACTTCGAGCAGTCCGACGAGGGATTCAAAGGCTCGAACGACAGTGGCGCTCAAAGTAACGCCCAAAAGACTGTGTAAAGCAATTGGTGTGTAAGTTTGCATGGGGTTAGTATCCGTGTCATTGTCTATTAACTGATACGGACTCTCCCCGATCGATCAGGATAAATTTCTGTGAAATTTTCGGATCTCTGCAAAAAACCTTACCTCTTCAATTCTACGGATTCCGCCAGCAGCCAAGCACCTGCGGAATTCAGCCTGCCCCACACTGTCAGAGGCTTTTCGGTTTCACAACTCTGTAAAAATCTGTCGGTTTCCGAGTCCAAAGTCACGAGTTGCCAGGTTTGACCGGCTACAGATACGGGACTTGTCAGCGTTAGTGTCCAGTCTTGTTCGCCGAGGCGACGGAAAATGCCCGAAAACTCGCTGTGGGTATTTGCTGTTTGACTGCTTGGTTTCTCTACTGACTGCTGACATTCGCCGCTGGCGGGATATGCTTCAGGCCGATCGAGATAATAGCGTTGCCAGTCGAGCCAGTCCGATCGATCCCGTGTCAAATTAAATAAGGGAATAACTGCCGCACTCGCCTCGGAATCTTGCAGCAAAGCTTCCTGCAAAACTCTCACCGGCAAATCGCGCGGCTGACATCCAGATTCCGCGCACAAAGCCGCCGCCATCCCCGCCGCCTGTCCAATATTCATTACCGTCGGCTGCAAGCGAGTTGCACCGTTAGCGATGTGAGAAACGGAAATATTTTTTTCGCAGACTAGCAAACCGTCTGTACTCGCAGGAATTAGGGCGCTGTAAGGAATGGTAAACGGAGTTCCCGTCCAGCGGCCGCCCCAGCGAATGGATTTGGGCTGCAAGGGAATATCGCCACTGCGGTAGTGGTGGTCATTGGCATAGTTGCCGATAGCCACCGCTTCGCAAATTCCCTCGGCATTGATGGGCAACTTTGCGACTCTTCCGCCGGCAATAGGCAAAATATCTTGTTCTATGACTGTACTTATCCCTCGCAAGCGCCGACTTTCTCGGTAGTAAGGATGTAAGGCGAAAGCACCAAGAAGGGAAGAATTGTGTGGATTTTCGATCGTTGAAATGGGGAAAATATTCTGTGCTAGGCCGTAGCGGGGGCCGAGTTGCGTTTGAATGAAGCGGGCGAAACTTTGAGTATGCCAGAGACTTTCTTGCAGGAATTCTTGTCGAGATGCTTCAGATTTAATGAGTCGATCGACCCCTTCACCATAATCATTACCTCGAATCGGCCAATTAATCATCAACAATCCCCCTGGCAGCCTGCCGTAATTGAGAAATTGTTCGGGAGTGTAACCGTCCCAAGCACCGAGAAATCGATCGGGATTGTCAACTGGCGGCGCGGGAATTTCTGGCGCAAGCGCACCTTTACCAAAATCCTGCATGATGGCCACCCAAGTCGGAGCTTGCACCGAATAGCTCTCTGTGAGAGTATTAGACGCAGCCGGCGCGCTGGGTTCTCCCCACTCGGCTTGGAATTCCCAACCCCAGCGGTGCCCAACCTCCGCTAAAGCCAGCAAATCTCCCAATTCCGTTGCATCTAAAGTGATTTTGGCGGAAACCGTAAAATCTGCAAACCGAACGCCAGAAATGCGATCTCCTTCATACAGCACATCTTGAGCTTTTTGTCCAGAAATCCAGCGCAAGTTCGGCAAACATTTAACCCAATCAGCGAAAATTTCAGCACCGGTGCGGGGATCGTAAGTAAAAAAACTGACCCACCCCCAATCCAAGCCTCCCGGCTGTCGCTGCTGGAGTTCCCGGAGAAACGCGCCCCACAAACCGGTTTGAAAAGCTGCTAATTCATTGCCATCGGGGGCCGAAACGCCAGCGGAAGTCAGCATTCCTCCCAGCCAGGGGAATTCGCTTACTAAAATAGTTTTGGCACCTCGGCGGGCTGCTTGGACGGCTGCAGCGGTGCCGCCGGTGCCGCCACCGACTACCAAAACATCTGCTTTTAAGACCGAAGACATGGGCAATACCATTTTAGATTTTAGATTAAGGTGATGAGTGCGCTAGGGATAGATGTTCGGCGTTGGCGATCGCGAAGTGAATTTTAGTGTGTAAAGACTTGACAAATAATAAATCGGGAATTATGCAGCGCTCACACAATTTTGTTACTAAATGACCGCAGGAGCGATCGCAACTTTTGATTTCTCATTGTGTGCGCGCAAATATTGGCAATTTGACACCGCGAATAACGATAATAGAAAAAAGGGAACAGCATCTATAAAGTTTTACGTCTTAAAAGTTTCCGAGTTACTAATAAACAACTGAAAATGGAAAAAGGTTTTATTTTGTGGTTCACCGGGCTGAGCGGTTCCGGCAAGACAACTATCACCAAAGCTCTCGAACCCGAATTGAAGGCAAGAGGTTGCAAAGTTGAAATATTGGATGGAGATGTCGTTCGCACCAACTTGTCAAAAGGTTTGGGATTTAGCCAAGAAGACCGAGATACTAATATTCGGCGGATTGGATTTGTCGCTCACCTGCTGAGCCGCAATGGAGTAGCCGTAATGACTGCAGCTATTAGCCCCTACAGAGCAATTCGCGACGAAATTAGAGCAATGGAGCCCAATTTTGTTGAAGTATATATCACAGCGCCGTTAGAAGTGTGCGAAGGTCGCGATGTCAAGGGCCTGTACGCTAAGGCCAGAGCAGGAGAAATTAAGGGTTTTACGGGAATTGACGATCCTTATGAAGAACCGCTCAATCCTGAGATTATTTGTTACACAGAGCGAGAAAGTGTGGAAGAGAGTGTTAAAAAAGTTCTAAGCAAGTTAGAAGAGTTGGGTTACATTTGATGTTGGCGGGGTTGGATGAGGATAGGGGCAAAAAGCGATGGTGGTGAAAAGTGATTCGCGCAAGGTGCAACTTGAGAAAAAATCTCACCCTTCTCTCTCCTTCGCGGAGAGTCCAAGGGAAGAATTTCTCCCCTTTGCTGCAAGGAGAGGCGATGGGGGAGACATTTCCCGCAAAAGCTGCAAGCTTGGTGATTGGGCAAGCACTGCTGTAAAAAGTTTAATTGTCCAAAGTTTAACAGTGTCAGTGCTGGCGGCGGTGGGTTCATCTCCTGCGGCGGCCCAGTTTATGCCTCCTCCTCCTCCTCCTCCTCCCGCTTCGGGTTCTCCTGTTCCTGTACCGGTTCCGGCAGCACCGGGATTTCAGGGATTTCCGGCAAGTGCACCTTCAAGTGTACGATCGGAAGTTTACACTTTGGGAGCGGGCGATCGTATTCAAATGGACATCTTCAACGTCCCGGAATACAGCGGCCCCAACGGTCAACACCAAGTACAGGCAGACGGTTCCCTGAATTTGCCGTTAATTGGCAGCGTTTCGGTGTACGGGATGACCCTAGAACAAGCTTCTAATGCTGTTAAAGACAAATACGGCAAATACCTCAAACGTCCTTGGATTACCCTGAAATTGCTGGCACCGCGTCCTTTGCAAATTGCGATCGCGGGCGAAATCAACCGCCCCGGAGCCTATACAATATCCTCAGCAGCAGGCCCCGGAGGCACAGCAGAGCAAATGGGAACTCAAATGCCAACGATATCGCGGGCTCTGCGAATGGCCGGTGGAATTACCCAGTCAGCAGACGTGCGGCAAATCAAAATCCGGCGCCCCCAACGTAACGCACCGGAACAAATTATTAGTGTGGATTTGTGGGAATTATTGCAAAACGGCGATTTGCGGGCCGATATGACTTTGCGCGACGGCGATACTATATTTATTCCCACTGTAACTAGCCTCAACCGCCAAGAAGCACCGACTTTAGCAGTAGCTAACATTACCGGACAAAGCACTCAACCAATTAATATTGCTGTGGTGGGCGAAGTAACTCGCCCCGGTACTTATACTTTGGCAAAAGAGACTCAAAGTAGGGTACAAGAGAATGAAATGGGTGAAAATTCTGGTTTGTTTGCTGCCAGCGAAACCAACAGCGGGGAAACTGTTTTGCAGCAAACTGTAACGAGGGCAATTAAAATGGCGGGCGGCATTACGCCGGTAGCTGATATCAGACAAATACAAGTTCGCCGCCTGACACGGGCGGGTACAGAACAAATTATTAATGTGAATTTGTGGCAACTTTTGGAAGGGGCAGATGTATCCCAAGATTTAGCGCTGCAACAGGGAGATACGGTAATCGTTCCCAAAGCCGAAAATCTCGATGCAGTCCAAGACGAACAAGTTGCTAATTCTAATTTTTCACCGGATACGATTAAGGTGAACATTGTGGGAGAAGTCGTGAAACCCGGAGCAATTGCGGTGCTGCCAAACACTACTTTAAATCAAGCGCTGGTAGCAGCGGGAGGTTTTAATAAAGCGCGGGCCCAAATGGATTCGGTGGATTTAATTCGTCTCAATCCTAACGGCACTGTTTCCCAGCTAAATGTTAAGGTTAATTTTTCTGCAACAGCCAATGAAGAATCTAATCCCAAACTGCAAAATAATGATGTAATTATGGTAAGGCGATCGGGTCGCGCTACGTTCTCGGATAATGTAGGCGGGACTCTCGCTCCTCTCAGCCCGCTGTTAGGAATATTTCGGTTGTTCGATATTTTTAGGTGATTTGAATAGACTGGCATTAACACGTCAGAAACCCGCTTTCTAGAAAAAATTGCGGTTTGGGAATGAAATATCTAGGAATCAACCGATTTCCTGAAACTCCGCCACCAATACAGACGTTTAAACTAATAAGTTGTAGAAATCAAATGAAACCAGGGAAACAATCTCAAGTAGCACTGTTTAATCATAAAAAAGCCGCTGATCTGCGAAAAAGGTCTTCTGGGCTTTATGAAGAAGATCAATTTTTAGGCAGAAACACAACCGAGGCAGAAGAGTTAAGTTTTTGGGAAGTTTGCCGCAGTCGCTCCATCTTAGTCATCGGCGTAGCAGCGGCAGTGACTACCGGAGTTTTCGCCTGGACACTGAATCAAAAAAGCGAGTACGAAGGGCGCTTTCAATTATTAGTAGAACCAACGGTTACGCAAAATACTTTAGCAAAAATATACTCCGGTGAGCTGAAACTGCAACCAGCGGGCCCCGCGACGACCGAAAAGGCCGGTTTTGACTACGAATCCCAAATTCAAGTTTTGCAAAGCCCGCAAGTAATGTCGCCGATTATTAAACAGTTGCAGGCTAAGTATCCCGAAATAAATTACAACTACCTCTTGAACCAAAAAGCAGATAATTTGCCGTTTTCTCAGGAAAGTAGGTTGTCAATTAATCGCTTCAAAAATACCAAAATTATCGAAGTGAGATATCGGGATTACGATCCGAAAAAAATTCAGTTTGTTTTGGAAAAAGTGGCGCTAGGCTACCGCAACTACAGCGTGCAAGATACCACCACTCAAATTAGTCAGACTCTGGATTTTGTGAAATCGCAAATTCCCAACCAGCGAAAGCGCCAACAAGCTCTGCAAACAGAAATTCAAAAATTGCGGCAGCAGTACAATTTCATCGACCCGCAAATTCAAACCCAACAACTGGCGCAGCAAATCAGCCAACTTCAAACGCAAAGATTGGACGCGCAAACGCAGCTCAATCAGCAGAGATTGCTCTATTCCAATCTGCAAAATCAGCTCGGACTGAACCAGAAGCAAGCGCTGATGGCCTCGGCTCTGAGTCAAGCTCCCCGCTATCAAGCGATGCTGACTCAATTGCAGCAATTAGAAGGGCAAATTGCGATTAACTCGGCTACGTTTACAGACGAAACTCCGCAAATGCAATTGTTGCGAGAACAGCGCAAAAACCTAATTCCTTTATTGAAGAAAGAAGCCCAACAGGTTCTGGGAACTGATTTGGCTAAGGTAAATTCGCAAGTGCTGGCTTTTCAAGATCCGGTGCGGATTAAGTTAATCGAGCAGTTTATCGGTACTGCTAATTTAATTCAGGTGCTGGGCGTGCGGAATCAAGTTTTGGAACAAGCTGCTAAGCAGTTGAATCAATACTCTCAAGGATTACCGGTGATTTTGCGACGCTATTCCGATTTGCAGCGCGAGTTGGATTTAACTAACAATACGCTGAATGGTTTGCTGGCAAAACAGCAAGCTTTGCAGCTTGAATCTGTGGGCAAAAAAGAGGTGGCTTGGGAAGTTATTGCTAAGCCGGAAATTCCGCGCTACAAAAATGGCGAGTTGATGGCTGTTGCTCCGATTATGCCTTTGAATTTGGCTTTGGGGGGATTGGCTGGTTTGCTGTTCGGTATGCTGGCGGCGCAGTTGGCGGAACGGTTTAACAATAAAACGGTGTTCCAAACTCCAGAGGATGTCAAACAGTCGATTCGCCTGCCTTTGTTGGGGGTAATTCCTGCTAGCGATAAAATTTTGAGACTTCCTCCTGCTGAGACAAGCCCGGTGGATGTGGCAATTTCGCCGATGCCGACGGATGCTTTTCAAGAAGCTTTTCGATCGCTCAATGCGAATATTCGCTTACTCAACCTTGATACTCCGATCAATTCTTGTGTAATTACTTCTTGTCAAGTAGCTGACGGCAAGTCTACTGTAGCAGTCAATCTGGCGCGGGCTGCTGCAGCAATGGGCCAGCAAGTGCTGTTAGTGGATGCCGATTTGCGGCGCCCGCAGGTACACGAAATGCTGGGTTTACCGAATTGGCAAGGCTTGCACAATGTGATTGCTGAGGATGTGGATGTGGAACAGGTGATTTTGCGATCGCCCCGCGATGAAAATTTGTTTGTGTTAACTTCCGGCCCGGTTCCTCTCGATCCCACAAAGGTGCTTTCTTCCCGAAAAATGCCGCATTTAATGGCAGCTTTGTCAAGTCATTTTGACTTAGTTATTTACGATACTGCACCGCTTTTGGGTTTGGCGGATGCGAATTTGTTGGCGGCTCACACTAACGGATTGATGCTGGTAGTGGGGCTGCATCAAACTGAGCGGGAGGCGCTGTTGTTGGCTTTTGAAGATTTAAAAATGGCCGGAATTCCGCTGTTGGGAATGGTGGCGAATAACGATAAAGGCAGCAGGTATTACTATCAGTCTTACGTGCAGGATTACGTCCAGGAACAGTCTGTTTGAGGGAGAGGAATTGAGAAATGTGTAATGGAACAGGCCGTCGGGTCTGTTCTTGAGAATGCAAGGCGGGCGGGACACCCGACAAGATATTTCATCCATCTTGCACCATTAATGGTGAATAAAGCGGTCAGGGGCGGGCGGGACGCCCCACAAAAACATTTAACTTTTGTGGAACAGGCCGTCTAGCCTGTTCTTGAGATTTGTGCGTGATTTCAGAAAGACAAATTTTCTTAAGATTTGCGATCGAGACTCTGAACTATAATTAAAAGTATAGAAATTTAAACAAATCGCGGTACTTGCAACTTGGCAAGACCTGAAAGAAAACGTGGCCGGTAAATTCCTATTTTGTAATACCTTGATACAACTCCCTGCCGAGGCTGAAAACTAGCAGGGAGTTTTGTGTTTTTCACACAGGAGATGAAACCATGGCTATTGCTACTATCAACCCGGCAACGGGAGAAACGCTGAAAACTTTCGAGCCGATCGCGGATGAGGTAATAGAAGCTAAGCTGGAATTAGCACAGCAAGCTTTTAAAAAATACCGCCAACTGCCGTTTGAGCAGAGAGCCCTGTGGATGCAGAAAGCTGCAGACATCTTGGAGCGCGATCGCGAAATTTACGCTGAAATGATGACCCTGGAAATGGGCAAAACGCTCAAATCTGCGATCGGCGAAGTGGAAAAATGCGCCTTAGTTTGTCGGTATTACGCCAAAAATGCCGCTCAATTTATGGCAGACGTACCGGCAACCACTGACGCTAGCAGCAGCTTTGTCCGCTACCAACCGCTGGGCCCTATTTTAGCCGTCATGCCCTGGAATTTCCCATTTTGGCAAGTTTTTCGGTTTGCGGCGCCAGCACTGATGGCGGGCAATGTCGGCTTGCTCAAACACGCTTCCAACGTGCCTCAGTGCGCTTTGAAAATCGAAGAAATTTTTACGCTTGCTGGCTTTCCCGAAGGAGTTTTTCAAACTTTGTTAGTCGGCGCCGACAAAGTAGCTGATATCGTTGCGGACGATCGTATAAAAGCAGCAACTCTCACCGGTAGCGAACCAGCGGGTGAAAGTTTGGCAGCAAATGCGGGCAAAAATTTGAAAAAAGTAGTGCTGGAATTGGGAGGAAGCGACCCCTTTATTGTGATGTCCAGCGCCGATGTAGCAGCAGCTTTATCAACTGCTGTGACATCCCGGATGCTAAATAACGGTCAATCTTGCATCGCAGCCAAACGCTTTATTTTAGCAGAAGAGGTTGCCGACGAATTCATCACAGGATTTGTCGAAAAATTCGAGCAATTAAAAGTAGGCGATCCGATGTTGCCCGAAACCGATATCGGCCCTTTAGCTACTCCCGCAATCCTCAAAGACTTGGACAATCAAGTGCAAACTTGCGTCCAATCGGGAGCAAAACTTCTGACAGGTGGCCGCCCATTGTCAGAGAAGGCCGGCAATTTCTACTTGCCAACTATTCTGGCAGACATTCCGCCGAATGCCTCTGCCCGTCAAGAAGAATTTTTCGGGCCCGTAGCTTTAGTATTCCGAGTGGCAGACATGGATGAGGCGATCGCCCTCGCAAACAGCACATCTTTTGGCTTGGGTGCGTCAGCTTGGACTACAGTAAACTCAGAGAGCGATCGCTTTATTTCCGAACTAGAGGCCGGCGCGGTATTCATCAACGGTTTAGTAAAATCAGACCCTAGATTGCCCTTCGGCGGCATCAAACGCTCCGGTTACGGACGCGAATTGAGCATCCAAGGAATGCACGAATTTGTTAACATAAAAACAGTGTGGGTGAAATAAGCTCCCACTCTATCAACCGATCGCACAAATCTACATAAGTCTGCGTTTATCTGCGTTTACCTGCGGTTAAAAATTCCCATTTAGTATTTTTGCGATCGGTTTAAACAGACCAAAAAAAACCATTAACCGAGGAGAGAAACGGAAATGAACACAGCTCAACTATTGGTAAAATGTTTAGAAAATGAAGGCGTCGAATACGTCTTCGGACTTCCGGGAGAAGAAAATTTAGAAATTTTAGAAGCCCTGAGAAACTCTTCAATTAAATTTATTACTACTCGCCACGAACAAGGCGCGGCTTTCATGGCCGACGTTTACGGTCGTCTCACCGGCAAAGCCGGCGTTTGCTTGTCCACCTTGGGCCCAGGCGCAACTAACTTAATGACAGGAGTTGCTGATGCCAACTTAGACGGCGCTCCTTTAATAGCAATTACCGGACAAGTCGGCACAGACAGGATGCACATAGAATCGCACCAATATTTAGATTTGGTTGCTATGTTTGAGCCAGTTACTAAGTGGAATGCTCAAATTGTTCGCCCCAGCACAACGGCAGAAATTGTCCGCAAAGCTTTTAAAGTAGCTCAAAGTGAAAAGCCGGGAGCAGTTCACATTGACTTACCTGAAAACATCGCAGCAATGCCTGCTGAAGGAACTCCGCTCACCAAAGACAACCGCGAAAAAACTTTTGGCGCTTACCAAAGCTTGAATAAAGCCGCTGTGGCAATTTCCAAGGCAAAAAGTCCTCTGCTTTTAGTAGGAAACGGCGCGATCCGCGCTAACGCCAGCGATGCTTTGACACAATTTGCTACTCGATTGAATATTCCTGTAGCTAATACTTTCATGGGCAAAGGTGTAATTCCTTACACTCATCCTTTGGCACTGTGGACGACGGGATTGCAAAAACGGGATTATATTAGTTGTGCTTTTGAAGAAACGGATTTAGTGATTGCTGTTGGCTACGATTTGATTGAATATTCCCCGAAGAAGTGGAATCCAGAAGGAAAAATTCCGATTATTCACATTGGATCTTTGCCAGCAGAAATTGACAGCAGTTATATTCCTCTTATAGAAGTTGTGGGAGATATTTCTGATTCCCTCAATGAAATTTTGCAGCGTGCCGATCGCATGGAGAAAGTAGATCCTTTTGCTAAGCAATTGCGGGCGGATATTCGCGCTGGGTACGAACAATATGCAGCCGACGACGGTTTCCCGATCAAGCCACAAAAACTCATTTACGATTTGCGGCAAGTCCTGGGCCCGGAAGATATTCTGATATCTGATGTGGGAGCTCACAAAATGTGGATCGCGCGGCACTATCATTGCGATCGCCCGAATACCTGTTTGATTTCTAACGGATTTGCGGCGATGGGAATTGCGATTCCGGGTGCGGTGGCTGCAAAACTCGTTTATCCCGATCGCAAAGTAATAGCAGCCACCGGCGACGGCGGTTTTATGATGAACTGTCAAGAGTTAGAAACTGCTTTGCGAGTCGGTACTAATTTTGTGACGCTGATCTTTAATGATGGCGGCTACGGGTTAATTGAATGGAAGCAGCAAGATTATTTTGGTCATTCCGATTTCGTCAAATTTGGCAATCCCGATTTTGTGAAATTTGCCGAAAGTATGGGTTTAAAAGGCTATCGAGTGGAAGCTGCAACGGATTTAATTCCGATTCTGAAAGAAGCCCTGGCTCTAGATGTCCCTTGCGTGATTGATTGTCCGGTAGACTATCGGGAAAATGCGCGTTTCAGTCAATTATCTGGGGATATGAGTTGCAATTTGTAAGAGTAGCCCGAAATCAGGAAACGGCAGTGCCGTTTCCTCCATCGCCGTGTTGTTGATGGTTATATCGGATCGCCCTTAAATCGCGCTTTTTGACAAGTTGGGATGTAAGGGCGATCGCACTTTTGCAGCTTCAAGTATTCGGATTAGCTGTTACCTGCGTGATGTACTGGATGATCACGTCAAAATGCTTACGGATTTCTGCCAAGTTTTTTACCCCAGTATGAGAAGCATAAATCACTTCCTCTTCCTTCTGGCGAGCGGTTGCAATTTTCTTTTCCATTACTCCCGATAGTTTTATTTTAACTTGTCGGAGTTGTTATTCTATCAGAGTTTCGAGGTCTTGGGCAATGGCAATAAACTGACTCATTATTTAACTATTATTTAACTTAAATTGATACGTTTTTACAGTCAATTTAGACGTAGTTGAGTTTTTGGCTAGTTAAACTAATATAGCAATCCTTGCAGGAGTCGTAAATTTTTTACCCCACCCCAACCCACCCCGAACCCGAGGGGAGGAAGTAAGAAATTCACAAATGATGCGAGGATTGCTATATTTGAGCATACTAAGTATGGAAGACCCGTTTTTGGCTACTTAAACTAATATTTAAGGACACCAACTAAGAAAGAGCCTATTTTTTGACTTTTTAGCGACACGCAACACTTCTGTCTCAAATCTAATCACTTCAAACCCAATAATAAGGCGATCCCGCCGATCGCACCAACTACCCCCAAAACAGCCCGAATGCTCACTTTTTCGCCCGCCAGCACCGCTAAAGGCAGTATAAATAGGGGGCTGGTAGAACTGAGTGTTTGAGCGATTGCTGCGGGTGCATATTTCAGTGAAGTCTGTTGCAGGGAAATCCCGAGATAGGTTCCTAAAAAAGCTGCCAGAATTATGGCACCTAATATTTTGGATGATTTTAATTGTTTGAAACTCTCAAGGTTTGTTGGCTTAAAAAAGCACAGCATGACTGCCATACCGCCGCTCAAACGCAAGGCCGCCGTCCACAGAGGATCGATATCTATTTGAGTGAAGGCGGCGCGGGATAAAATTGCTCCAACGGCGTGGGTTGTTTGTCCTAATAAACTAATACCTAATCCCTGCCAAAGATGTTTTGATGATAAGGTTGTTTCGGCTGTTCGTTCTGCAATTACCCACGCTACGCCGCAGATTGTTAAAAGAATGCCAGTACAAGCAATGGGCGATAACTTTTCTTGCAAAAATATTAAGCCCAATAAAGCTGTTAAAGGGGGAGATAGGGTTTCTAAAAGCAGCGTTCGCCTCGCGCCTAAATATTTTAATACGATAAAGAAAGCGGTGTCTCCGATGCCAATTCCTAGACCGCCGCTAATCAGCAGCATTGCTAAAATATTGGGGTTGATGGCGGGTAAGGGTTTGCCTAAAATTAGTACAGTGGCAAGGAGCATGAAAAGGGCGATCGCGCCTTTGAGCAAGTTTAGCACCACTGCGGGGATTTGCTGTCCCACTCGCTGCCAGATGGTGGAAGATAGAGCCCAGACAAATGCAGCGCCTAAAGCGGCGATTTCACCCATAAAATCTGTTGACTGTTGACTGTTGACTGTTGACTGTTGACTGTTAACGGTTGACTGTTGTCATTAGTTACCAATTCGCAATTCCCGATGCCCGATTCCTCATGCCATATAAATTAGGGTTCCCGGTAGCCTACCTGGAACCCTAGATTTATTAAGCTTTTTTTAGCAGTGGGCGGTGAACATAAATCAATACCATCATGTCCGAATAGAGGAAAGAAGCAATTCGCTTGCGGTTTGGGATTGCTTCGTTCCTTTCTTCGGACACCCAATATAGATGTCTACCTACTGATTAACCTTGTGGTAATTCCGGAGATTGCGTAGGTTGAAATTGTGACCGCATATCTGTTCTTACCCAAGAACCAAAACGATCGGGACGAACGCATTCAGCATTCTCTAATTCGTCTTTGAGTCTCTTGGCGAAAGATTCAAAGATATCCCCTAAAGCCTGACGATCTGTTAAGCAACCTTGGAGAGCAATAAGTTGTTCCAGCGTCCAGTTATACAGTTGAGTGTCCCCTTGTTCAATGCGTAAATAGAACTGATTCTCAAACTGTGCAAGATTAGAGTAGAAGTTCTCAACTTCTGACTTGATCAAGTTGATATCCAGGTAGAATTGTTGCTGTCTCAATTCTGAAAAAATCGTATTTTTGAGGTTCTGCGTGAAGTTTTGGTTCAGCTCAGTTTTGACGATTGTAGAGACATCATTACGGAAGTTGAGAATCTTGTTATCCAAGCTAACATTAATGCGATTGTCAAGATCGTTGACAATATTATTAGTCACTAACTGCACGTTGCTCGTGCTAGATTGATTAACAACCGTATTGATGCGGTCATCAATGTTAGATTCAATCTGCTGAATGACCAGGTTTTTAATGTGTTGGCTTTGGTCAGCAATTTTGAGATTAACTACCGCATTAATCCGCTGATCCATGTCGTGTTGAATTTGCTGAACAATTTGAGTGTTAATATCGTGAGATAGATTAGACACTTTGAGGTTCACGACATTATCGATGCGTTGATCGATGTAAGTTTGCATTTGCTGAATCACCAGATTCTTCACATTCTGGGTTTGATCAGAAATCTTGATGCTCACCACATTCTCAACACGCTGATCAATAGTTTGTTGGACTTGCTGAATTACCTGATTAGTGATCTCTTGAGATTGATTGGCGATTTGGACATTAACCGAGTTACTAATGCGCTCATCAATATCAGCCGATATTTGATTAATTACCGTGGTATTAATCTCTGTAGACTGATTGGCAATTTTGATGTTAACTACATTCTCAATCCGTTGCTCAAGTTCAGTTTGCATTTGCTGAACTACGAGGTTCTTAACTTCTTGAGTCTGATTAGACACTCTGAGATTAACGACGGACTCAATACGCTCATTGAGTTCGGTTTGCATTTGTTGCACGACTAAATTTTTAATCTCTTGGGTTTGTTCAGAGATTCTTAAATTCACCTGCTCACTAACAATGCGGGGGATTCGGGAAATAAATAAGTCGTTGAGATTTTTGTTGAAGTACCCCGACCAATTGTGGAAATTCTGATTAAAACTAACTTCCATTTGCTGGGTAAGAGTCTTAAACATAAAGTCCAGCCGTGCTACCCTCATGCCTAAGTCTTTAGCTTGAGTTTGATAGCCTTTAAGCAGCCATTTTTCCAAATTGTCCCAATAAGCTTCTTTTTTCTCGTTTGGGTCACCTGTTACTGTGATGGAAGTATTGATTTGGGCTGCCATTTGCTGCCACATTTTTTCCATCTGATCTTGGTCAAAACTGAAGTTAAATCCACTGCCAATATTGATATTTTCAGAACCAGAAATACTTGTACCACCAGTGTTAACTGGTATACCACCAGAGCTAGTTGTACCACCAGTGGTAACTGGTATACCACCAGAGCTAGTTGTACCACCAGTGGTAACTGATACACCACCAGAGCTAGTTGTACCACCAGTGGTAACTGGTATACCACCAGAGCTAGTTGTACCACCAGTGGTAACTGGTATACCACCAGAGCTAGTTGTACCACCACCAGAGGTAACTGCTGTACTACTAGAGCTAGTTGTACCACCACCAGAGGTAACTGCTGTACCACCAGAGCTAGTTGTGCTACCACCACCCACTACACTAACAGTGCTTTCGCTGCTGCCCGTGCCAGATGTTATTGATGACCCTCCATATCCTTCGGCTACTTCTACATCAGTGATGTTGTTGATTTCTAAAACAACTTGCCCTTCGTTATCTTCTATGTATGTATCAAAAAAGAAGCCGGAGATGGTTGTTTTTTCTTTGACTTCAAAAATAACGTCATCTTTGAAGCCATTTAAGGAACACCAACTTTCGCTAACTTCATTTCCTGTCAACTTGGAGATAAAATTTCCCCCTTGAATCAAGAGTAATGCCCAAGGTTCTAATTGGAAATTTTTTGCTTCTGCTCCATAAGTGGCATTGCTTTCCCGAATCTTGACGCGATAGTTTCCTGGGGCTAACTCGATTGAATTAGCATTGGCTTTTTTAAGATTTGAGAGAGTATTGCTATCAAGCGGATAGCAGTTTTTCTTGCTATCAACGGTTAAAGTTTGGGGATTTTGTTGATTGCCAGTGATTGAAACAGTGACTTGTCCTTGATTATCATCACTATAGATATCAAAGAATAAAGCACAGACTACAGCTTTTTCTTTGATATCTAACTGCAATTTGTCGTTATAGCCGTTTAAAGTTGCCCAAGTTCCACCTGTCTCAACACCTGTCTTTGTGTTGATAAAGGTACTGCCATCAAGTCCATAAATCCAGAGAAAAACAAAAGGCTCACCGGCGGTATTGTCGGCCCTATAACTGTAGGTACCACTGGTAATTTGGATGTCAAAAGTTCCTTTGTCTAATGTCAGAGACTTAGCAACATTTTGTTGCAAGTTATTCATCTGATCGGTATTGATAACGTAACAGTTTTCTTTGGTATCAATGGTTAACAGTTGCATAGTTTCCTCAGGAGTTGTAGTAGTTGGTTGTGGAGCTTGTGTAGCTTCAGTGTTAACTTTTGAAGTGATGGTTGGGATCACTTCTGGTGCGGGTTGATAAACGGCAAGGCCTGCCCAACGACCCCTAGGCTTGGTTTGAGCCACTAATGTGCCTTTACCTGTCTTGGTATTAATGCGGATTAATTGACCGTCTTTTCCCAAGTTAAAAAATCTGCCCGTAACGCCATACAGGACATTGCCAACAAATTCCATACTGCCAATACCAGGAAATCCGGTATCACCAATGGTTTTAACTTCGCTAGTATCGAGATTGCATCTAGCAAGTAATTTCTTCTTTTCGTAGCTAATTAATGTGATATATGCTATGCCATTGCTATCAAAGGCAAGTTCACCACAGTTGTAGTCTTTATTAGCTACGGTAGCTACTGGGGTACCTTTTCCTGTTTTAATATCAAGGGCAATCAGTTGTTTAGCTGTGCTGGCATAAAGGGTTTGACGTTGGGGATTATAAGCCAAGCCGACTGTAGCAAAGCCCGTATCCCCAATGACAGTCGTATCACCTGTTGTGATGTCAATTTTAACGAGCTGCGTTGTGTCCCCTTCTTGCTCAATGCCATAGAGTTGTGAATCAACAAAGGCGATATCATACATTTCTGTAATGAGCTCACCGATGAATGTTGCTTTACCTGTGGCTAAATCAAGAGTATACAGTTTACTTAACTGATTCGAGACACAATCTTGGATATATACTGTCCCTGGAACCATAGCTAAATCCAAAGAAGATATATTGCTTGCCTGATTACTCATCTTTATCTTTTGAACTTGCCCAGCGCTCGATCTCTCTGGCCCGCCATACTGGTACAGGATGGGACAACTGAGCCGTCTGAGCTTGTTTGAGCATATCTCCGAGTTGAGTGGTGCTGAAGTCGTCGTAGGCTCGCGCCTGCGCCAAAAACGTCTCTACATTCAGTTTTTGGTAATCACTTAATGTGATATATGCTATTAGACTTGTTTTGCCAAACTGTTAAGAAATCCTCATCGAGTTTGCTGATGACGGTATTTCCCTTAGTGCTGATAAACTCAACATCTGCTAGAATTGGTCGCAAGTTTGACAGCTCCGGGAATGACTATTAGTTTATCTCAAGGGGTAGATAATTTTTTTTTCGTAATAAAGCGTAACATCTTTCTGTATCCGCTCAATAATCCGGAGTAAATCGCTCAACGATGCACCTCAAATGATGCAAAATCGTTCCTGAGTGGGTAGTCCGCCCCGAATTATTGAGCGGATAAATCTTTCTCATCTTTCAGTTGTGCGAAGTCAGCAGCAACGAGCATTTTATCGAGCTCGTACTCGCGCCTAAATATTTTAAAACGATAAAGAAAGCGGTGTCTCCGATGCCAATTCCTAGGGCGCCGCTGATGAGCAGCATTGCTAAAATATGGGGATTGAGTGCTGGTAAAGATTTGCCTAAAATTAGTGTAGTGGCAAGGAGCATGAAAAGGGCGATCGCACCTTTGAGCAAATTTAGCACGACTGCGGGGATTTGCTGTCCCACTCGCTGCCAGATGGTGGAAGATAGAGCCCAGACAAATGCAGCGCTTAAAGCGGCTAATTCACCCATAAAATGTGTTGGCTGTTGACTGTTGACTGTTGACTGTTGACTGTTGTCATTAGTTACCAATTCGCAATTGGCGATGCCCGATGCCCGATGCCCGATGCCCAATATAAATTAGGGTTCCAGACTTATCATCTGGAACCCTAGATTTATTAAGATTTTCTAGAAGTGGGCGGGGAGAGAATCGAACTCTCATACCTTTCGGTGTCAGATTTTGAGTCTGATGCGTCTACCAATTTCGCCACCCGCCCTTTTGGGTTTCACCATCATAACACACCGATCGATTTCCTGCAAGCAAAGATTCATAATCTTTTGAACTTGCCCAACGATCGATCTCTCTGGCGCGCAATACTGGTACAGGATGGGACAACTGAGCCGTCTGAGCTTGTTTGAGCATATCTCCGAGTTGAGTGCTGCTGAGGTCGTCATAGGCCCGCGCCTGCGCCAAAAACGCATCGACATTCAGTTTGGGAGCTAAAGTCGGCGAACCTCCGGCCAGTTTCATCAACAGGGATGCTACCACTTTTGGGTCTTGGGTGGCGAGCAAGGCGGCGCGATCGCACGTAAATTCCGCACACCGCAACCATTCCAACATTTGCGCCTGCAAACCCTGCGCCAGCACGGTTCCCACAGGCGAAATTTGGCCCGCGGCCAACACAATTAAATTAGCCAGAGTCAGGTAAACTCCGTGATCGCACTTCAAATGACCCAACTCGTGAGCAATTACTGCCTTAACTTCCTCGTCTGTAAGCAAATCAATCAGAGAAGTGTGCATCACCACAAAAGGCTGTTTTCCCCGCATCGCAAAAGTGTAAGCATTTGGCATCGGATGCTGGCGGACATAAAGCTGCGGCGCTTCCAAATCCAGAGTTTTGCAGGCATCCAACAGCAATTGATGCAGGTGGGGCAATTGATTTTCGCCGACTTGGACGCTGGAAGCCAGATTTTCCAGCATAAAAAACTGTTCGCCAAGTTGTCCCAGCAACTGCCGCACGATCAAATCCAGGCCGGGCAGTTGTTTGAGAGTGCTGGTAGCTTCCAAGTCTAGCGGGTGGCGAAACTGGTCTGCTTTTAAACCGATGAGCGGTATGTTCGACATTTTAGTCAGTTGGGAATGGGGAATAGGGAATTGGGAATTGGGCATGGGGCATGGGGAATTGGGCATGGGGAATTCTTTTGCTTCTTCCTTTTTTCCTCTTCCTTCTTCCTTCTTCCCTCTTCCCTCTTCCTTCTGACTACTTTAAACCCGATCGCACGGGATTGACAGGAGCCTCAGCAGTCGCCGGGTCTGTACCCTCTTTGACGCGCCGCAACTTCGCTCCCAATTTTTGCAGTTTCACCTCTAACTGCTCATAGCCGCGGTCTAAGTGCTGCAAGCTGCTGATGGTTGTGACACCATCGGCTGCAAGTCCCGCTAGCACTAACGCCGCCGAAGCCCGCAAATCTGTTGCCACGACAGGCGCGCCCGACAGCCGCGACACTCCCCGCACAATCGCTACATTGCCTTTAAGGCGAATGTCTGCGCCCATGCGGTTGAGCTCTGCTACGTGGCGCAAGCGATTCTCAAACACGGTTTCTTTGATCAAGCTGTCGCCTTCGCTCAGCGTGAGCAAAGCCATAAACTGAGCTTGCATATCTGTGGGGAAACCGGGATAAGGCAGAGTTTCGATGTCTGTGGCCGAGTGAGTTTGGCCGGGAACTATCCGCAAAATGTCGGGGGATTCTGCAATAATTTTTGCCCCAATTGTCTGCAATTTGGCAATGACTGCGGTCAGGTGGTCGGGAATTACCGGCGACAAACTGATTTCCGAGTGAGTGATGGCTCCTGCTACTAAAAATGTTCCGGCTTCAATGCGATCGGGAATAATTGAATAGTCTACCGCGTGCAGCTTGGGCACTCCCGAAATGACGATCGTATTCGTGCCGGCGCCTTGAATTTTTGCTCCCATGGCGCGGCAGAAATTCGCCAAATCTGCGACTTCCGGCTCTTGAGCCGCATTTTCAATTATGGTTTCTCCTTCCGCCAGAGTCGCCGCCATCATCAAAGTTTCAGTTGCGCCGACGCTGGGGTAGTCCAAATAAATTTTGGCTCCTTTCAGGCGGCGGTTTGGCCCTTTGACGTAAGCGTGAACGGTGCCGTGGTCGATGTGGACTTCCGCACCGAGGGCTTGCAGACCGCGAACGTGGAGTTCAACAGGTCGCGCGCCGATGGCGCACCCACCGGGCAAGGGCACTTTGGCAAATCCCAAACGCGCTACCAGCGGCCCGATGATGAAGAAGCTCGCCCGCAGTTGGCTGACTAATTCGTAGGGGGCTTGAGCGTCTATGAGGTTGCTGGCGTTGATGTCTAAAACGTCCCCGTTCTGCTGTAATTTGACTCCTACAGCCGAGAGAATTTGTCCCATGCGGGCGACATCGACTAGACCGGGAACGTTGCGGAGACGGCAATCCTCTGGGCATAGCAGGGAGCCTGCCATGACGACTAAGGCCGAGTTTTTGGCGCCACTGATTTTGACGTGTCCTTTAAGGGGTTCGCGACCCCAAATTTGTAATACTTGTTGTTCGTCGCTTTCAGGTGAAGCTGGCAGGTTAGATGAGTTCTGAGCTGGTGTAATGGGTTTGCCCTCCATAATGCGCTTCGTTACTTTATACATTATTAATTTTGGTTCGATTTTACCGGAAAGTTTTTATATGTCTAGGGGTAACATTAGGAATTCCGGGAATTATATTTGCTGGCACTCGCTCTGGACAAGGCTTTCAGGTTTTAGCGCACAAATAATATCGATCGAGTCTCATGAAGTTATCTGTATCAAAATTTACGTTCATTTGTAGCGCTCGCTCGGCTCTCAGATGTTGTACCTTTGTCAACGATCTTTTTAAGTAAAAGCGGACTCGGTTGTTAACAAAGGTGTAAGATATCGGTTCGATCGACCATGCCAGAAAGTTTACACATTGTCGATCGCCCCATTGCCTGTGCTACCCTGTGACAACAACCTAGAGCCAAAGCTACTCCTAGCATATGGTTCACATTAAACGGATCGAACTGACGAACTTTAAATCTTTTGGCGGCACGACGGCCATTCCCGTGCTGCCCGGTTTTACTGTGGTTTCCGGGCCCAACGGTTCTGGGAAGTCCAACATCCTCGACGCTTTGCTGTTTTGTCTCGGACTTTCGAGTTCTAAGGGAATGCGGGCTGAACGTTTGCCGGATTTGGTGAACAGCGCCCAAAACAAACGCGGTACGATCGAAGCTAGCGTGACTGCGACTTTTGCGCTGGAAGATGTGGGGGAGGAATGGTTCGCCCGGGATGAAGATGAGGAGGAAAATGCAGCAGATGAGTTATCTGTTGAAGCAGAGGAATTCGAAGGGATAGAAATTGCCGAAACTCAAGACAACAACGGCCAATCATCTGCCAATCGAAAATCGAAAATCGAAAATCGAAAATCGGAAGAGTTATCTGTTGAAGACGTAGAAGAGATTGAAATCGCAGCAACTCAAGACAACAACGGGCAACTACTCGCTACCAATCGAAAATCCAAAATCGAAAATCCAAAATCGGATGAATGGAGTGTGACGCGGAAACTTCGGGTAACTCGCCAAGGTACTTACACTTCAACTTATTACATTAACGGCCAACCTTGCACGCTGACTCAACTTCACGAACAACTCAACCGCTTGCGAATTTATCCCGAAGGCTATAACGTCGTGCTGCAAGGAGACGTTACGAGCATTATTTCGATGAATTCTAAGGAACGCAGAGAAATCATTGACGAATTAGCTGGCGTGGCTCAGTTCGATCGCAAAATTTCTTTAGCTAGGCAGAAGTTGGATGAAGTTAAGGAGGTGGAAGAACGCAGCAGTATTGTGGAAAAAGAGCTGATTTCTCAGCGCGATAGACTGGCTTCCGATCGCACAAAAGCGGAAAAATATCAAAAATTGCGGGCGGAATTTCAAGAAAAGTCGCAATGGGAAATTGTGCTGAAATTCCGGCAATTGCAGCAACAAGAATGGAAGCTGCGAGAACAAATCGAAACGGGCGATCGCACTTCGGCATCTCTCACCGAACAACTGCAAGCAATTAGCACCCAAATTCAAGAAGCAACCGCCGAACTTGACGCGCTGAATGCCCGCGTTAAAGCTTTGGGAGAGTCGGAATTGTTGGCTTTGCAAGCGACGATTGCAACTCAGGAAGCGGAACGGCGGCAACTGCAAAACCGCAAACAGGATTTGGAAAAAACTGCTGGGCAAATGGCTGCTAATATAGCACAAACCGAGGAAGAAGTTCGCCAATTCCGCCAAAGTTTGGAGCAAATTGAGATTGAAATATCTTATGTTAAGTCTCAGCAGGGGAGTTTTCAGGAACAGCGGGACGCAGCCCAGCAAAGTTTAGATGAAAGTCGGGAAGTTGCAAATGCGATCGCTTCGACGGCCGAAGTTTGGGTACAGCAGCAAACGGAACTGCACCGCCAAATCGAAACAATTCAACAAACTTTGGAACCGCAGCGTACAGAACAAGCTACCATTGGCGAAAGATCCGATCGCCTGCAAAGTCAAATTCAAGAACAAAACCAATCGCTGCAAGTATTGGAACAGGAAATTGCAGGGAAAAAAGAGCAGCAATCTCGCCTTGTGGAAACCAAAGGCGTTGCATCTTTGCAAGTAGAATCGCTGACTCAGATTTTACTCGAAGCCGAACAAGAATTGCAACTGCAACAGGAAACTCAAACTCGTTTGTTGGAAGAACAGCGCGAAAGACAGCGCAAATTAGACAAACTAGAAGTGCAGTTTCAAGCACTGCAAGAAGCGACGGGAACGTTTACTGCAAAAATTGTCGCGCAAAGCGGAATTGGCGGAGTTTGCGGCTTGGTAGCTCAACTCGGTCGGGTGGAACCGCGCTATCAATTAGCCCTGGAAATTGCGGCGGGCGGGCGCATGGGAAATATGGTGGTGGAAGATGACAGCGTGGCTGCTGCTGCGATCGAATTGTTGAAACAAAAACGGGCGGGAAGGATGACGTTTTTGCCTTTGAATAAGATTAGAGGCGGCAGGTATTCGGTGAATGAAAATTTGCGGCGCGCGGCTGGGTTTGTGGATGCGGCTGTTAATTTGATTGATTGCGATTCCCGGTATCAGGAAATTTTTGCTTACGTTTTTGGCAGTACGGTTGTGTTTAGCAACCTCAGCGACGCCCGCCGCTATTTGGGACAGTACCGGATTGTCACTTTGGACGGGGAAATTTTGGAAACTAGCGGGGCGATGACTGGGGGAAGTTCTACTAACAGATCTACCTTGCATTTTGGCACGGTTGAGGCTAGTGAGGCTGCTAGTGAAGCGCGGACGATCGCATCTCTGCAAGAAAGGTTGGAGGAAATTGAGCGGATTTTGGAACGGTGCAAAATTGCGATCGACCGCGCTTCTATTTCTGTTAAAACTCGCAGCCAAGAATTGATGGAAGCGAAACAAAATTTGCGCGAACATCAGTTGCGCTTGGAACAGTTGGATTCAGAAATTAAGAATTTGCAAGCGCAACAGGAACAAGTGCGATCGCAAATTGCGAAAAATACACAGGAATTAACTAATTCGCGATCGAGATTGCAGTTGCTGGAGGGAGAATTGCCCGCACAGGAAACTCAATTGCAGCAATACCGCCAAACTTTGGCGCAGTTGGAAGAGTCCAACAGTCACAGCGAATGGCAGCAAATGCAATCGAGTTTGCGCGCTCTAGAAGCGCAGCTCCAAGAGCGAGAATTGGCTCTGAGAAACGTCCAGCAGCGCCTTGTAGACTTGGAAAATCAATTCGGGCGTTTGGAAGACAAAATTAAGGAAGGTAGCGAGAAATTGCAGGAATGGCAAGTGCAGCAAAACGCGGGTGCGGATGCACTCGATCGCATTGTTTCGCAGCAGTTAGAACTCGATCGGCAAATTGCGGAAGCTAAGGCGGCTTTGGGGGAAATTGAGGAAAAATTGGGCGTGCAGAAGGGAGATCGCGATCGCGCGGAATCTCAACTGCGAGAACAGCATTTAGCCAAACAGCAGTTACAATGGCAGTTGCAAAAACTCCACGAAACCCAGCAAGAACGCCGGGAACAATTGAGCGCAGTCCGCACTCTATTGGAAGCGCAGCGGGCGGAAATGCCCGACCCCGTGCCGTCGATTCCTGAAAATGTCGAGAAAGCCAATTTGACGGAATTGCAGCAGGAAGTAAAGGCGATCGCCAAACGCATTCAAGCTTTAGAACCGGTCAATATGCTAGCCTTGGAAGAGTACAACCGCACTCAAGAACGCCTTCAAGAATTGAGTCAAAAATTGACGACATTGGAAGGAGAACGCACTGAACTGCTGTTGAGAATCGAAAATTTTACCACACTCAGGCGGCGCGCTTTTAAGGAAGCTTTCGACGCGGTTAACGAGAACTTCCAGACTATCTTTGCGGAACTTTCCGAAGGCGATGGCTATCTCCAGCTAGATGACCAGGAAGACCCCTTCAGCAGCGGGTTGAATTTGGTTGCTCACCCGAAGGGCAAACCCGTACAGCGGCTGGCTTCCATGTCTGGAGGCGAAAAGTCGCTGACGGCGCTGAGTTTTATTTTTGCGCTGCAACGCTACCGCCCGTCTACGTTCTACGCTTTTGATGAAGTGGATATGTTTCTGGATGGGGCAAATGTGGAGCGATTGGCTAGAATGATAAAACGACAGTCTGAACAAGCCCAGTTTATTGTTGTGAGTTTGCGGCGACCTATGATTCAATCGGCTGAGCGTACAATTGGCGTTACTCAAGCGCGGGGAGCTTATACTCAAGTCATAGGACTGAAGTTGTAGTCCCGGAGTCTCTGTTAACGATCGTGTTGAGTGATATATGTACTTAATAAATCAGGATTAAACTTAGAATGACATCCGAACAAATTTGCCAACGCTCCGACATTCTCGGCACTCAAGTCATCACCCGCGACAGAGGTAAACGCTTGGGGGTGGTTAGTCAATTGTGGGTGGACATTGACCGGCGGGAAGTTGTGGCGATCGGTCTGCGAGATAATATATTCGCGGTCGCTGGAATGCCGAGGTTTATGTTCCTCAGTAATGTTAGTGAAATCGGCGACGTGCTGTTGGTGGAAGATGAGAGCGCGATCGAAGATGATGTTGATGTTGAAGCCTACAGCATTTTGATTAACAGCGAAGTTATTACCGAAACCGGCGAACTTTTAGGTAGGGTGCGGGGCTTTAGGTTCGACCCCGAAGACGGTAAGTTAGTTTCTATAATTATCGCTTCCCTGGGAATCCCCCAAATCCCCGACCAAGTTCTCAGCACTTACGAGTTGGGGATTGAAGAAATTGTCAGCAGCGGCCCGAATCGCTTGATTGTGTTTGAAGGTTCCGAGGAAAGGCTCAGGCAGCTTAGTGTGGGTTTGCTGGAGCGCGTCGGTTTGGGTCAAGCACCTTGGGAACGGGAAGAGGACGAGCAAGGTTATTATCCGAAACCCGTGGCTACAGGAAATCAATTGGGCCCGGGCGTGCGGATACCTGCACCGGAAATGCGGAGCCGGGTAGCTGCGCCTGCGGTGGAGGAAGTTCCTTGGGATGAGGATTCGCAGTGGAATCGGCCTGCGGTGCGCCAGCCGATGCGCGCGGCGCAGCCTGAGCCGATTATCGACAATTACGAGGATTACGAAGAAGATAATTGGGGCGGCGAGGAGGACGATTACGAAGAGGAGTACGAGGCGAAGCCACAGTACACTCGCTCTGAGAGTTCTCGCCCGAAGGCGCCTGTGGTCGAGTACGAGTACGAGGATGATGTGGAAGCTGATGCTTGGGCTGACGATGAGGCACCGAAGCCTTACCAGGCTCCTCGGGTGAATATCCCTGAGAAGACTAAGACTCCTGAGTACGAGGAGGAGCCTGGTTATTAGAAATTAATCGCTCGGTTGGGCGGGTTTACGAGATTGTGTGTTTTAGACATAGATAGTTGGTAAAACCCGCCCCTACAGACCATTGTAGGGGCGGGTTTTACAAACAATATCGGCGTAAGACCCACAATATAATAAACCCGCCCCCGCCCAACGAATAATCGGAATCTACATTTTTTTGGAGTATCTCGAACATCAGGTTAATCTAGATTATCGGCTGTGTGGGGGCGGGTTTATCTAAATTGTTTGTGAACCTCAAATATTGTTTGTAAAACCCGCCCCTACGTTAAATTATGAAAAAAAACTTTATTAAAACCTCTATTTTCCAATTAATAACATATCTAATTTTTCCAATTTTTTTATCTACCACCACGGCTGAAATTGTCTTACGAGTTGCGGGATACAAACCCTGGCAAATAGAAAATGTTGATGTTGCGGTCGAACCCAAAGGTAACTTTTTTACCAAAGACTCGCAACTTGGCTACAAGCATTGGCCGGGTAAATTCAAGGTGACACTTAACGGCAATTACTCATTTAATACAACTCATCTCAATAATAGTTTAAGAATAACACATCCCCTCAATACTTACAATTTATTATCGTCAAAAAAACCTGAAATTTGGATATTCGGCTGTTCTTTTACCTACGGTTGGTCATTGAATGACAGCGAAACTTATGCTTGGTTGCTGCAAGAGAAATTACCCAAATATGAAATAGTTAATTTTGGCGTTAACGGCTACGGCACGCTGCACTCGTTGATTCAATTCAAAGAAGCACTAAAACAAGGAAATAAACCCGAAATTGCGGTGATTGCTTATGCCGGATTTCATGACCGCCGCAATACTTTGTTAAGGGCGAGAAGAAAGCAGATGGCTGCTTGGAATAAACTCGGTATTTTATTCCAGCCGGATGCTAGGCTGAATGGAGAAAATAATTTTACCTACAAGATGGCAAAACTTGAATATCACGAGTTCCCCCTGATGCGGGTTTCTGCATTAAGCCATTTTTTGGAGGTTAATTACAATCAATTTGAAGAGGGATTGTACAAAAGTCACGAGGTTTCTAAGGCAATTATTGAAGAGTTTAACCGTGTGGCTGAGGCTAATGGTGTTAAGTTAGTTGTGGCGGGAATTAATACAGGTTCTGCTAAGATGTTGGAGGAGTTAAGTCAGGAGGGAATTGCTACGGCGGATATTTCAGTTGATTTGAAAATACCTGCCAATAATAATTTACCTCATGACCTTCATCCAAGTGCGATCGCGAATCGGCAATATGCAGAAAAGTTGGCCGGTTTTTTGCAAGGTACTGTTTTAAGGTAAGTTAACGAACCGCGAAGGCGCAAAGGGCGCGAAGGAAGAGAGAAAGAAGAAGTTTATAAGTTATTTAGGGTTGCGAGAGTGATGGGATTATTGGATTTTGTTTGTTTTAAATTGCCTAGCAAGAGTTTGATTGATGGCTTTTTTCTTTTTTTACTTGTTCTTGTAACCGTGACCGTTACATCAATCTATGTATCCAGCGAACATACTTTTTATTGGTGGGATTACGCGGGCTACAATACCGCTACAGTCAACACGGCAAATTTATTTCGAGACTCGCCAGATAAAGCATGGCGCGGAGTTATAGAATCGCTATCTAAGGAAAAAAACCTGTTAATTTCTCTGCCGTTAGTGCCGTTTATTCTCTTATTTGGTGAGTCTCGCCTGAGTTACATTCTCAGCGTATCCCTGATTTATGTGCTGCCGTTTCGCCTGTTGCTGGGGGCAATTTCTGCAAAGCTAATTCCAGTTTATCCCCGCCGCGTGTTTTGGTCAACTGTGCTGCTGAGTTTATTAATTCCGATGAGTTGGATACCGACTCTGCGGGGATATCTGGATACTGGCGGCTGTGTGTTTGTAGCCTTGGCAATTTGGGTTTATTTGCAGGATGTTAAGCTGAAATCTTGGTGGAAAATCCCGTTAATTGGGTTTTTGCTGGCGGCGGCGATTCTGTTGCGGCGCCATTTTGCTTATAGTGCGATCGCATTTTTTGGTGCAGCGACTTTACAGGCTTTCATCGAGTTTATTGTACTAATATACTGTAGGAAAACGGCGTTGTCGTCTTCAAAACACAAGGACGCGGCAGTGCCATTTCCCTACCGATGCTTGTTTGAATCGGGTGTAAAGTTAGGGTTAATAGCTGCAACTAGCTTGACTATTTTAATGTTGGTAGCGGGAGATTTTACTCGCAGTGCTCTGACGGTTGACTACCGCAATTTGTATGTCGCTTGGAGTTTGCCTGTAAGTGATATTTTAACTCGTTATGCGGATTTTTACGGTTTGGGAACTTGGCTGCTGGTACTGATTGGTTTTTCGGCGGGAATTATCACTCGAAGGCTGGTTCCGGCGGCGGCTATTTTTGTTTCGTTGTTTGGGGTTTTGTCGCTGGTTGAATGGCTGTTAGTTTTGCGTTACGGCTACTTGCACTATACAATTCATCTTACACCGATCGCACTTTTGGGATTGTCAACATTTTTCTGGACAACTTGGCTGACACTCAAGGGAAAAGTGCGGTATTTGATGCTGGGCGCGGCGGGTTTGTACCTGGTTGTAAATGCCGCAGTCGGGTTAATTCCTCTCAAAATTGATTTGCCCAGACTGTTTGTGGGTAATTTTCCGCCGTTAGTGCGATCGGACTACGACGAAGTTGTAAAATTAGTAGAGTTTCTGCGAAAATTAGCACCGAATGAAGAACCGATTTATATTGCCGGTGCTTCTAACAGTTTTAATGCTAATATCCTCAGACAAGCCAACCGAAAATTAAACCCGCCCGAGGGTTGGTGGAAATTAAATACAATCGGGAGGCCGCAAATTGACTCGCGCGATACTTACCCGCTACCGGAGTTGTTGCAGTCACAATATGCGGTGGTTGCTACACCCTTTCAGCAGGTGTTACCGAGTGACGAACAAGTTTTGCGATCGCACGAACAAGATGTTGTTAAAGTTGTGTACGATGCCTTTACTCAAAACTGGGAAATTGCCCGCGATTTCCAAGTGCTACCGCAACAGTTTAAGCTAGAAAACGGCGTGACTGTCAGCGTTTACCGGAGGGTGCGGCCGACTGATACAGCAACGGCAGTTAGGACTCTTGAGGCGATGCAGCGGCAAATAGTCGATCGACCAGGCACGCAGTTAGATTGGATTAGTTTGCATCAATCAATCTACACAAGTGCTAATTATTCAGTCAGTCAAGAATCGGATAATCTATATAATATTGTAACTCATCCCATTAAAAATAGCCAGAAACTCGATACATCTTTCCTGTATTTAGGTGCCATCTCAGACAAAGCGAAAGTTACCGGCAAACTCAATTTACCTAACAAACAATGTCCGGGAATTGCCCTGCGCTTGACTTTGTGGGACAAGCAAGGTAAATTAGTAGACTCAGCAGAGATGGCTTATAGTCAAAAAAGTGCGATCGACTTAAATCTATTAGTTGAGGGCAAAAATCCCATTTATCTGCTGCTTGAGGTATTGAGTAGCAGCAAACAGGATTTAACAAACCAATGCCGACTGGAGATTAACAATTTGGCTGTCAGTAGGTAAGTTGAACCGTCAATGCAAAAACATCAAAAATCCCACTGGTATTTTAATCTATCTCTGTATACTTTTGTCATCATCGGTTCCCTGATGGCTACAGGCTATCTTTTCCCGATTGGAGGCAACTTCCCAGAAGTGCCGCCCATTCAATTTATGTTAAATCCTGAACTGTACAAAAATGACTATTACGTTCAGGAAATGGTTAAGTTTAATCCGAGATATTACTATTATTATATTATCTATTTGCTCGCCAACTTAGGAACAAGCATTCCCCTAGCGCACTTTATTTATCAATTCCTAGCCTTCGGTTCATTTATCTTAGCTTGCTACGCAATTCTCAATATCTATACTAATTCCAAACTGCCTGCGGCAGCGATGGCTTTTTTATGTATAGCCGCTTCATTTACAGATGTTGGTAACACCCTGATATTTTCGACCAAATCAGTACCCAGTACCTTCGCAATGGGTTTCGCAATCTGGGGAATTTACTTTAGTTTGCGCCAGAAATGGCTGACCGGATATTTATTTTTTGGGCTGGGCTGTTTGCTGCAATTTTTAGTTGGTTTGTTGCCGGGACTGATGATGGTTCCCGTTTTATTTATTGAATCTGTAAGACAGCGGAAGTTTAAAACATTGATTTTGGCGATCGCACTTTTAGCAGGAATGGCAAGTATCGTTTACGTACCGATGTTATTAACAGGTACTACCAGCACTCACACTATCGGCAACGCCGAGTTTGTCTACATTCATGCGAAAGTCCGCAACCCCCACCACATCCTCCCGTCAAATTGGGATGTCGGGAATTGGTTCAACTTTATATGTTTCATAATTGGTGGCTTGCTGTGCATCAGAAATTCCGATTTATTGCGAAAAGAAGACAAAGTTAATTTTTATATAATTGTTGGTACATCCATTTTTGGACTGTTTCTAAATTACATATTTGTAGAAATTTACCCGGTGGCTTTTATCGCCAAACTACAGTTAGCTAGAACCGTACCTTTTGCTCAATTAATTATATTTATTGCTGTTGCTTTGACGGTAGATCGACTTGACAGAGACAAACAAATAGCTGTTAGCTTGTTGATGTTAGCTGTACTAACTTTGCCTTTTCGGGGCATCATTTTCTTAGGATTCTCAGTTTGGCAAACAAAAAATTACGTATTTCCCAAACGATATAATATATTGTTGTGGATTTTAGCAGCAGGAACGGTAATTTTCAGCTTGATATATCCGGTGACTGATTCATGGGAAATAATAGGCGATCGAATAATTAGCATCCCAGTCCTTTTCTCAATCCTCGCCTTCCCATTTATTTTAGAACAAACATCCTTCGCTACATCTATAAAACAGACTCTTACTCACACATTAGCCTTAATAACTACCGCCACATTAGTTTTTGGAATAGCAGGTATTCTGCCCAAACCTATATTAAATGTATTTCAAACAAGAGTTAATATCAATGCTGTTCCCAGAGACGACTTAAGCAAATTAGCTGTGCGATTTTCGCAAAGTAGCAGCCGCGATTCACGCGTATTAATTCCCCCCTCAGTTACCAGCTTCCAGTTTTTCTCCGAAAGAGCGATTGTCGTCAACTTCAAGAACTTTCCCTTTACCGAAAAAGGCATCAAAGAATGGCAAACTCGCATGGAAACCGTTTTAGGGGTTCCCTTAAACCCGCAAATGATTTGGGGAGGAAATGACTTTTTTATCCGCCGCAGCAGTGCAGATTTAGTCAAAGTAGCCAGAAACTATCATGCCGATTATATCCTGACTCGTACTGACTGGCATCCAAATATTCAAGGGGAAATCGCCGACAAACAAGGCAAATGGATACTGTATAAAATTAGGTAATAGGTAATTGGTAAAACTTGTTAAATCTCAATTAGACTTTTATCTTAGTCTGCAGAGACAGACTTTGCTTGTCTGTAAGCAATTTCAAGATCCGATTTATCTGCGTTAATCAGCGTTAATCAGCGTTAATCAGCGGTTAAATATCAAAACCGGAATCATCAATAATTTCGCTAATTTGTTTGTCCACATAATCAGCATCCACATTCCGCGCCATCAACTCAGCTAAAATCCCCAAAGAAATCAACTGCACCGACAGAATTGTACACAAAATCCCAAAAAATAACAAAGGTCGATTCCCGATCGGCCCAAAATTCATCCCCGCCAAATTCAGAAACCAAATAATTATCAAATAACTCAGCGAAACAGTTCCAACCAAGCCAAAACACAATCCCAAACCTCCAAACAAATGACCCGGTTTGTGCAAATACTGCGTCGTGGCTAACACCGTCAACAAATCAATAAAACCCCGCGCATAGCGTTCCCAGCCGTAATTGGATTTTCCGTGCTTTCGCGGATGATGTTCGACAACTACTTCGCCAATTTTAAACCCTAAATTGTTTGCTAAAGCTGGAATGTAGCGGTGCAATTCCCCGTACAATTTAATCGACTGCAAAACTTCCCTACGATAAGCTTTAAAACCGCAATTCATATCGTGCATTTGCACCCCAGTCAGCAAACACGCAACGGCATTAAACAGCTTGGAAGGTAAAGTTTTAGAAAGCGGGTCGTTCCGCTGTTTTCGCCAACCGGAAACTAAATCAAATCCCGATTCTAAGTGATGTAAAAATTTGGGAATTTCAGCGGGGTCATCCTGAAGGTCAGCATCAAGAGTAAAGATAATTATCCCTGCTGCATTGCGAAATCCTGCTGAAAGTGCGGCGGATTTGCCAAAATTGCGGCGCATTTTAATCGCTTTAATTAGTTTGGGATGTTGGCTCGCTAAATCAGTGATTTCTTGCCAGGAATAATCGCGGCTACCGTCATCTATGAAAATGACTTCGTAATTGTCAATTCCGGTTTGGGACATGACAATTTGGATTTTTTCAAACAGCAATTTGAGGGTAGCTTCTTCGTTGTGAACTGGGATTACGAAGCTGAGATGTTTTGGCATAGGGCTATTCTATTTCATTGGTGTTGTAAATGAGGTTTTTTTATTAACCGCAGAGGGCGCAGAGGACGCAGAGGAGGAGAAAGAGAGGTTTTTTAGTTTTTATTGATAACTTGGGAGTTTCGCAAGGCTACCCAACCTTTGCGGTTTTTAAAGGAGGCATAGGCTGTCAATAATTTATCTGTTGGTGATGTTTGAATGTATCCTCTCCAAGCTGCGAATTCGTAGGAAGGGCCAAACAAGTTAACTAAATCTGGGCGCGGAAATCCTGACATGGCGAAACCTCGAACGACATTTTCTTGGTTGAGAATGGCAATACATTTTACATTGTTTTCGGGGTCTCCTACCCAGCCAATTACTCTGGAGGCGGCGGGCGCGAGTTTAGTTACTGTATCAAAAAATCCGGGTACTCCGTCTTTGGGCGCTGACAGTAAATTTGGGTCTATTTTGGTGTCTAATGCTGCACAGAAATTGTGTTTTTTGATGTCTCGGTTAAATGGCACTAAGTTGTTAGTTTTTAATGCGTCAATTAATCCGATAAAAGCGGCAGGTTTGTTGCCTACGCGGTCTTTAATTAGCGTTACGTCGGTGATGCCTAATTGCAGTGATAATGCTACTAACGGTTGATAGGTTGCTCTGCGGGCGATCGCCATTGCAGTTTCGCCTCCCACCCCGTACATAAAAATAATCGCGACTGTGGCGACTGCAAACAGCGGTGTCAGCCAACGCCCTTGAATTCTCGGTGTTGGCTGCAACTCGCGCACCCACAATACTGTCAGCACAATTGTGCTCATCCAAAACAAAGCTGGGAGTGTGGCGTAGCGGGAAGCGGTGGCCTGTTCGACGCCAAATCCCGCTCGACTAACCGCGGCCATTAACGCCGTTTGCAGCGTGTAAAGTTGGATTGATAGCCAAGGCAGCCAATCCGGGCGATCGACCTTTTTTACAAATAGCCAATAACCCACAAAACCAGTCACTGCAATCAAACCAATTATACCAATAATTGAAGCAACAATAATATTTTCGCTAAAAATTCCGCCGAGATAAGTGGGAATATATTCAAGAGTTTTGAGCGGGTTAATTTTAGTCAAAGAAGGGTGATGAGATGGAGTTTTATAAGTTAAAAAATAAATGCCAATCACGGCAATCGAAGCAATGAAATACAAATAAGTTATTCGCCGAGGAAACCGCAGCACAACAGCAGCCGCACACAATATCGGCCACAAAGCTAAAGGAGTGCTGTAACTAATACAGCCTAAAATCCCAAAAATAATGCTGCCAATTACCCACTTATTTTGTTTCCATTCTTCGTTACCAGGCTCTGCCGGGGAATGAAGATCCAGAGGCTCCGCCTCCCTCTTATTTAACAAAAGCGTCACATAGGATTGCAAACAAAATAGCGAACAAGTCACAAATAAATTAGCAATTATCCAGTGAACGCCGCTGAATCCCCGCATCCAATTGTGAGCCGCCGCCGGAGTAAAATTAAAAATAGAAATGCACAGAAGTAGTGAGATAAATTGCAGAGGAAAACGCCTCAAATTTAACGGAAGCAGAGCAATTAATACCTGGCACTGAATCCAAGCCAAGAACCAGGCAACTAAACATAAACCAATATTTGAACCTTGGGTGACAACTATATTCAAGCCATAAATAATTGCCGGAATCAAGACAAAATGCTCGTTGGCCCGAAAGATCCAATTAAAAGGATTTGTAGAGAAACCGTCTACTGAGTAAAAATTCCAGGTCATCCACCAATAATCAAAATTAGACAAGTCTCCCGCTTGCGATATCAAGTACAAAATATATGAGGCTGGTATTAGAATGCCGAAAACTGATGCGGCAATTAAAACATCTTGTTGCTTGATTTTCATGGATTCAGACATGGGGAGATTTTAATTAGTAGGAGCGGGTTTAGCCTAGAAACTTTGCATCTAACAGATGATTTCTGAGCAAAACCCGCCCTCGCGTTTTGAGTTTTCCTCAATTTTTTATTTCACTTCTCTTGCCAGCATTTGTCTGAGCCCTTGCCGCCAGTGGGGAGGATACGTGCCTAGAAGTGCTGATATTTTTACCGTAGAAAGGACAGAAAAAGCGGGACGTTTTGCGGGTGTCGGATATTCGGAGGTTGTGATGGGAATTACGCGCTGAATTTTTAGGGGAAAGCCGAGTTGTGCTGCTTCCTCAAAAATGGCGATCGCAAAATCGTACCAACTACAAACTCCGCTGTTAGTGTACTGGTAAGTCCCAAAACTTTCTGGTCCAAGCCGAGGAATAATTTGCGAAATTGCCTCCGCTAAATCGCCCGTCCAAGTAGGACTTCCGATCTGATCTGCTACTACTCGAATTTCTTCCCTTTCCTTTCCCAACCTCAGCATGGTTTTGACAAAATTACCTTTGCCGCCATTGCCGTAAACCCAAGCGGTTCTAATAATAATATGTCGGTTTCCCGCTTTCCGAATTGCTTCCTCGCCTGCTAATTTAGATTTGCCGTAAGTTCCCAGCGGGTTCGTAGAATCTGTTTCCAGATAAGCAGAACCGTGGCTGCCGTCAAATACATAGTCAGTGGAGAAGTGAATCAAACTTGCTCCCAGTTTTTCGCATTCTTCTGCGAGAATTCCGGGTGCAATACCGTTGACTGCGTTTGCTAATTCCGGTTCGCTTTCTGCTTTGTCTACCGCAGTGTAAGCACCCGCATTGACTACTAAATTCGGTTGAATTTCAGCCATTGCTTGACGGATGCTTTCGGGTTGGGATAAGTCGAGGTGAGTGCGATCGACCGCAATTACCTCTCCCGAAGATAATAAAATCGGCTGCAATTCTTGAGCTAGCTGTCCGCTGCCACCTGCGAGTAAAATTTTCATTGTTAAAAAACTTCAGCTTTTTTGAAGGTTTGTCCCGCTTGGTCTTTAGCTGATAAGATTGGTTGGGCACCATCTAGCGGCCAGTCGATCGCCAAATCGGGGTCATTCCACAGGATACACCGCTCGTGGGCCGGTGCATAATAATCTGTCGTTTTGTACAAAACTTCAGCCGTCTCCGAAACCACTAAAAAACCGTGTGCAAATCCGGCCGGTACCCAAAATTGCCGTTTATTTTCTGCACTCACCAAACACCCCACCCACTTTCCGAAAGTCGGCGAACTTTGTCTAATATCCACCGCTACATCAAATATTTCGCCAGCAACTACCCGCAGCAATTTGCCTTGAGGCTGCTGCAGTTGGTAGTGCAAACCACGCAGCACATTTTTAGAGGATTTGGAATGATTGTCTTGAACAAATTCTGCCGTCACGCCTGTTTTTTCGACAAAAGCTTTGTGATTGAAACTCTCAAAAAAGAAACCGCGATCGTCTCCAAAAATTTTCGGCTCAATGATCAGAACTTCCGGTATTTCGGTAGATATAACATTCATAGTTAGCTGTGAAAGTGATAAGCTCATACTCAGTCTAGGCTATTTTACTATGAAAACTGACACATATCTCAAAAAATTGTATGCCAACCGCTTTGATTCGCGACAAATGCAAGCGAAGGTCGCACTCTGGAAAGTTTTAATTGACGATTTTTTACAAAATTATGTTCCTCCCGACTCAGCAATTTTAGATATTGGCGGCGGTTACTGCGAGTTTATAAATCAAATTAGAGCTGAAAAAAAATGTTTGATTGACCTCAATCCAGATTCAAAGTTATTTGCAAATCCTGATGTGAAGGTGCTTAATATTGATGTCTTGAATTATGGCGATAAACCTGCTTTTAGCGAAGAATTTGACAGAATATTTATCTCTAACTTTTTTGAACATCTCCGCAATAAAGAAGAACTCATCCAAATTATTTCCTTTTGCTTTGAGGCGCTTAAGCCAGGGGGTTGCCTCTTAGTTGTCCAACCAAATTTTAAATATTCTTTCAAAGAGTATTACGATTTTATCGATCATCAATTACCAATTACCCACTTATCGCTGCAAGAACTGTTACAAACCGTCGGTTTTGAAATCGACCTAATTATACCCAGATTTTTGCCATTTTCGACCAAAGGCAGACCGACATCGCCCTGGCTTTTAAAACTTTACTTAAAATTACCTTTTTTGTGGCTGTTTTTGGGTGGTCAAATGTTTGTTAAAGCATCAAAAAAAAAACAATAGAGGCAGCTCCTCATGACAGGCATTCCCAGTCATATCCAGGCAGAGAGATACATCTGCGTTTATCCGCGTTAATCCCCCTGCCTCTGCGGTTAAAAAATTCCTACAAAATGGAACTTAAAACCACCTCATTAGCAGCAATCCAATTATAAATATCCTGCAAAGCTGCTTCCGGCCCAATAACAGGCCGCCATCCTGTTTTCTCCATCACCCTAGAAGAATCAGTAATAAAAATCGGAATATCCCCTGCGCGTTCCTCCAAAACAGGATTAATCGGAATCGATTTACCCGTAATCTTTTGGCACAAATCAGTTGTCTCAACCAAAGAAAGACTGTTGCTCAAACCGCCGCCAACATTAAAAACTTCGCCATCAAATTCAGGAAAATGTTCTAACTGATAATTAACTAACCTCAACAAATCTTCTACGTGCAGTAAATCCCTAACCTGCTTCCCACTGCCGCGAAAACCGATATAATTCAGCGACTTTTGAAAATAGTGAGCCGCCACCCACAAACCGCAAACTCCCTGATCGACTTTACCCATTTGCCAAGCACCAGTAATTAACCCGCAGCGGTTAATAATTGCCGGCACATTGTATGCTTCCCTGTACTCCTCAATCAGCAATTCCGAAGCTAATTTAGTTGCTCCGTAAAGCGAACGGTGTCCTTTTAATGGGAAGTCTTCTGATATGCCCAACTCGGATATACCGGGTAAAGTTTGCTCAGGGGCGATCGCAAATCTATTCGGCAACTCTAACAGTTTAACAGACTTGACACTGGCGATCGGATAAACCCGACTCGTAGACAAAAACAGCAAACTCGCACCCGTTTGTCTCGCCAACTCCAAAACATTCACAGTGCCCAGTAAATTCGTCTGCAAAACGTACTGAGGCGAACTAAAACCAGCCAGCACAGAAGGCTCCGCAGCACAATCTATAATGCAGTCAGCATTTAGTGCAACTGGATCTAAATCTGCCGCTGTGCGAATATCCCCGTAAACAAACTGAATTCCGCAACTTTTAAGCCGAGGCAGATTCAATTCTGAACCCCGGCGACGCAGGTTATCCAAACAAATTATTTGCCATTCCGGGTGCAGTTTCTTCAGGCCAATTGCCAAACAACTGCCGATGAAACCCGCACCACCAACAATTAAAATTCTATCAGGCATTCACTTTTAATTTTGCTATCTTTCTAGTCCGGTGGTAGTCGCCGCGAGAGAGATGTTTTTCCAGCCAGACATACAAGACAATAAACAAATACCGACTGCCCATCTCTTTTATTTTCAGCTTAGAAATACCAGCAGTCCGATTGTACCACCTCAGAGGAATCACCGTATAGGAAAAACCCCGGACAATTGCTTTTAAAGGCAGTTCCACTGTCAAATTAAAATGGTGGCTCAAAATCGGTTGCACGCCTTCAATCACTTCTCTGCGGTAAATTTTAAAAGCATTGGTGACATCGCTGTACCGCAAGCCGAAAATACTTTTGACAAACCAGTTTGCTAAGCGGTTAATTGCTAACTTGTGAATTGGATAATCAACCACAAAGCCACCTTTGATAAAGCGGGAACCAAAAACGCAATCATATCCTTCTTGCAGCTTGCGGTATCCTGCTACCAAATCCATCGGATCGTCGGAAGCATCCGCCATCACAATTGCTGCAGCATCTCCGTCAAATTCTGCCAAACCCCGGCGCACGGCAAATCCGAAACCATTCGGAGGTTGATTGTTGATGTATCTAACTGTGGGAAAAGTCTCTGACAACTCCTGGCAAATATCAATAGTTTGATCGACACTGTTGTCATTCACTATCAAAATTTCGTGCGGAATGCCTTCTAAATCGAGCGTCTGGGCGATCGCCCGCACAGTACCGTACAAACAGCCCTCCTCATTGTGGGCTGGTATAATCACAGAAATTTTCACTCCTCATCCTCCGCGCAACTGGACAAACTGGTTGTCCACAGGATTATACACCCAAGCTTTAATTTCAGTTTGGGCGATCGGCAAATTATTATCCGGCAAATCAACAGCCCACCTTGCATTATTGTATAACTCAGATTTTAAACTCTTAGCAATGTCCGGACTGTCCAAATTTACATAAGCGTTAGCAAAAAAAGATTTTTTGTCCCCGACAGATAGCAGTACAATATTCGGCTGTTGCAATTTTTCTGGCAAAACCGCCCAACCAGCAGCCTTGACAGCATCATTTTGCTTAACAGTCAAGGATTTATTGCTGGTTTGAGGTTTGTCTAAATAGCCGTACACTTTCTCGGTATTAGAAATAAACTCTATATTTTTCGCGAACTTGATCCAACCTATTTGGTCGATAATTGCAGCGCCTTCTCTTACCAGCCAAGTTTTTTTGATCAGCACCCTCAAACAGCTTTCCGGCGAATTTTTGAAAAAATCCGAGGGTTCCAGATAGTTAATTAACTGCAAACAATCTTGAGCGCCTTGTTTGTAAAGAAGTGCCGATCGAGTTTGGGCGATCGCCTGTTGAGAATTAACAATAATTGTAGCAATTAACACCCCTGCTACTACGCGATAAATAAATTTATAATTACTCCTTAACGTTGCTTGTGTTTCTTGATAATTACCTCGAACAAACAATTGCCCTAGCTGAACCAAAGCAATTAAGAGCAAAATCGAATTAGTGGTATATCTCGACGATTCAAGCGCCTGAATTGCCCCAAATTCTGCCCTCCCAGCCGTAATAAACAAAGAAGATAAAACCGAAAACAACCCTATTGACACCCAAGGTAAAGCCTGATATTGCAATCCTAAAGGAATTGTGGAATGGGCATCTTGCCGTAATCCTAAATGAATTGTGGGATGGGCATCTTGCCCGTCCAGCGTGGCAGCCTGAACCACGTTCATAACTGAGTTGGGATTGCTATAGCTTTCAGCAATATCATTGCTATCTGTGATTCCGAGGGGCGAAGGAATCGCCGGGAGTCGAGGTTGCTTTTGGAAGTTAGCATTCACAGATGAAGCTAGCGAACTTGATACAATTTTTTTTCCAAAATAAACTACAAAAAATATAAAATTTGCCAAAATTACCAATCCTACAAATGCCGAAATTCCCGGCGAGCGAACAATTGGCGAGCCCAGCAAGCTTAAAAAGTAATCAATAACCACAAGCGGCTTATTCAACAATGAAATAATACTTGCTTTCCGACTAGGATGATAATCTATTGAGTAAACAGCACAAGTTGCCACAAACAGCAGCATCCATGCGATCGCTCTTTTTCGTTTCTGCGCTGTATTTCCCTCCAAAGCCACCACAGCCGGAATCGCAGCCAACCAAGACAGCAAGCCTTGAGCGAGCGAAAAACTCGCAACAAAGCAGAAGACAGCAGCAATAGAGATTCTAATATTAGGCACTAATTTGTGAGGTGAAACCAGCGCATAAACCGCAGTTACAAAACACAAATTTACGAAAAACCAAGCTAATTGAAACCCCCAAAGCCAGTTTTCGTGCTGAACTAGAGAGAAAACCAAAATACAAGTTAAAATATTAGCTAAATGCCACAGATCATCCGCGATATTCTTAACTGGCATCGAGGATAACTTGTACATAGCGATAAAAGTTATCGCAGCCAAACCTATGCTGAGACACAACTGATAATTAATATTCCATCGGGAAGCAAAAGCCAGCACCGCAATAATTATTTTAGGGAAAAGTATGCGGTGGTTGCTGTGCAAAGCCCAAAAATCGTTAAACGTTACATTTCCCGCAGCTATTTTTTCAAAAAGGCTAGCTAACCTCCACTCGTCATCAACGGGAACGTTAACGCTAAAATTCGCTACAAATCCGATTAAGAAGAGGACAGGAATTAGATATAAAGTAAATAAGATGATTTTTTTCATGAAAGTGCGATCGCACCGATTTCCATCACCATTTTATATCAACCCGGCTTAAATACCCTTTATTTTTTTCTCAGCGAAGGACGTTCGGCGAAGCTCAGTCTAGCCGCCGACGAAAGTTAGACTTTTGAGGGGTTTTAACCACCTAATTTGATCGAGGAGGTAGTATTTACTTATAGCGGTAAGGTGCGCTAGGCGCACCCTACTTCTTGATAGCGGTTAATCGAATTACTTAATAGTCTTGAACGTATCCATTTTCCCTGTAAATCGGTTGATAAACATCTGCAAAACAGTCCGCTTGCCGATATTGATATTAGAACTCACGGACATTCCCGACTGCAAGTTAACCTCCACTTCATTTGCCTTGCCCTTGTTCAAAACAAACTTCTGATTTTTGAGCTTAATTTTGGTTTTGAAAGCGTAGTATTTCCGCAGTTCAGTAGGAGGCTCAGCATCGCTACTAATCTCTATCACTTCACCCTCAGCAGTACCAAACTCCATCGCCGGGAAAGCTTCTACATTCACTTCCACAGGCACGCATTGGTATTTCGTCAAACCCAGTTTCTCTCTGTTAACTTCCTTCTCTGGACAAACGCAAGTTTTACCTGTTTCGCAGTCAATCTTTTCTCCGTCTAATTGCTTGCCGTGATACTTCTCCAATTTGGCCCGCTTCTGTCTCAAAGCATCCAATACCAGAGCCACATTGCTGTTTTCCAGGTAAACAACTGCTTCCAGACCGTTTTCGTCATCCAAAACCTTGAGCAGCTTTTCAGTTTGCTGCGCTTCGTAATAAGCTTCTTCGCAGCGTGCTGGGCGCGGTTCGCCCGGTTTCACCACCGAATTAATAATGGATTGGCATATCGGATCTTTCGCCATATCCAACTTAGCTTTCTCCTTCGTAGAAGGCTTCAAATCAAAGATTACACCCGATACGGGAGCCTTCATCACTTGAGTGTCGCGGTTTTGTTGAGCCTTTTCTAGCTGAGCGTTCACCTCGGACAGCTTTTTCAGGTTTTCCACTTTGAAGCGACTTAGCTGAGAATCGCTGCTGGCAATTTGTTTCTGGTTTTCAGCAATTTTGGTATAAAGTTCTTTCGCCCAGGAATCCTTGGTGTTTTTTAACTGTTCTTGGGCGCGGTTGATAGACTCCTGAATGCGCGCTTGCTCTCCTTGGTGACGCTGTATTTCAGCAGTAATTTTTTGAATGTCACCTTGACGCGCGTTAATTTCGCCTCGGCGCGTATTGATTTCACCGAGGCGCGTGTTAATTTCGCCTTTGCGAGAGTTGATTTCACCTTCCCGCTGCTTGATTTGATCTTGCTGTTTGAGAACCTCGCTTTGGCCTCTGAAAACATCTTGTTCTTGACGTTCTTTTTGCAGTTCAGCAATGGCTCCTTCCTCCACCAAGGGGGCGAGTCTGCCTAGAATGTTTTGATTCGACTTCAATACTTGTTGGGATTTCGCTAACTGTTCTTGGGCCAAATCTTTCTGAGCTAGGGCTGATTTTACTTGCTCTTGCGAAGAAGCTAACTGCTGCTGAGCATAATTTAATTGGTTCTGGGCAAAACCCAATTGTTGCTGTGCCACTGTCATTTGATCGCCGGCGGCTTTCTCAGCATCCTGAGCTTGCTTCAGTTGTTTTTCCAACTCCTGAACTTGGCCTTGAGCAGCAGCAACGCGAGACAGAAATTCCGATCGATAATTAACATAAAGTCCTTGCTGGGCTGCATCAAAATTTCCGCTAGCTCCCCGATTGAGGTACAGTTCGTCAATCAAAGCTTGCAGCACTTGATTTTGTGCCGTGAGGCTCTGTCTGTCCTTGATTGTTGATTCTAGGTTAGAAGGAACAGGGCCTTGAATTTTGCCGTTGACAACATCTTCGTAAAATTTATTTTCCTTTTCCAGAGCTTCTTTAGTTTTCTGTATCGATGTTAAATCGGCACTAGGTGCAAGGGGGTTGAAAGTGAGCAGAGGCTGGTTTTTTTCCACACGATCGCCATTTTCAACGTGAAGTCTCACCACAGCGCCCGTAGCAGGTGCTTGGATGTCTCTAGCACCATCTTTGAGTTCTAATTGGCCGACAGCGGGGACAGCTTGCTCTACGCTAGCAAAATAAGCCCAAACTACAGCAGAAGTGGTCATCAGCATGATCATCCACAAAAACAAGTGCGACCAAATCGCTGGTTTTTCGAGAATGACTGGTTGCTCAGAAAGTATTAACGATTTCATAGCCATTTGTTAGTTCTCAGTTGTTAAGCGTTAGTGAGCAGTTGTGAGTTGTTAGATATCAGGTATTCGATGACTCTTGTTGTTGGAAGAGGCAGTAGTAACGCCCTTTGAGAGCCATTAATTCTTTATGAGTTCCCCGCTCGACTACAGAACCTTGATCCATCATAATAATTATGTCGGCGTTTTGGATTGTCGTCAGGCGGTGAGTAATGAAAAACACCGTGCGGCCGGCGAAAGCTTCTGCTAAGTTATTGCAAACTTGGCGTTCGGAATGGTAGTCGAGGGCGCTTGTAGCTTCGTCCAAAATCAGCAGTTTCGGGTTTTGCAAAATCGTGCGGGCGATCGCCAAACGCTGCCTTTGACCCCCAGAAAGCGACGAACCCCGCTCTCCGACTATCGTATTGTAGCCAGCAGGCAAGCCCATAATAAAATCGTGAGCTACCGCTAGTTTCGCAGCTCGCACAATCTCATCCGTACTCGCATCGGGATTGCTCAGAGCAATATTTTCCTGTACTGAGCAGTTAAACAGCAAAGTATCTTGCAATACCACCCCTAGTTGGCTGCGGAGCGAGTACAGTTCCACCTTAGAAATGTCGTACCCGTCAATAAAAATCCGGCCCGACAGCGGCGGATAAAGACGCTGTAACAGCTTCATCGCCGTACTTTTACCGGAACCGCTTCCCCCGACAATTCCCACAAAACTGCCAGCGGGAAATTCCAAATTCACATTAGCCAATTGCAGTGGACCGCTCTCTAGGAATCGGAACGAAACCTCCTCATAAGTAACCTGCCCTTGAATTGCCGGCAGCGGGATATTGCTGCGGTCTTCATCGCTGGTTTCCGTCGGAGTATCGACAACATCCTTAAGCATATCGATCGACATCGAGACTTCTTGGAAACTCTGCCACACGCTCACAAAACGCAGCAGCGAACCAGTCACGTTCCCGGAAATAATTCGGAAAGCAATCAACTGACCCAAAGTAATCTCATTTCCCAGTACCAAATAAGCTCCCACCCACAACTGAGCTAAGTTACCCACCTGGTTTAAAAAGCCGCTAATCGTACCGGCCGCAGTCCCCGTGATAATTGTTTTAAAACTGGCTGTAATGTATTTTGCGTAGCGGCTCGACCACTCCCATCGGGATTTCAATTCAATATTTTGAGCCTTAACAGTTTGAATCCCGCTGACTACTTCCACTAGATAAGATTGAGAGTCAGCAAAACGCATATTTCTCTGTTTTATCAGGCGCAGCACCAGCGGATTGATTAGAACAATCATCAGCCCCAGTATCGGTACCACTGCCAAAGATACAAACGTTAGCTGCACGCTGTAGGAGAGCATAACGGCGACGTAAACCACCGAAAATACCGCATCGAGAACCACTGTCAGAGCTGTACTCGTCATGAATTCCCGAATCTGGCCCATCATGCTGAATTTGTAAACCAGATCTCCCACCCGCCGATTGTCAAAGTAATTCTGGGGCAGCCGCAGCAAGTGGTCGATTACCTCCGCACTCAATTTGACATCGATGCGGTTTGAGGTGTCCATAAACAAAAAGGTACGCAAACCGTTGAGCAGTCCTTCAAACAGAGCAACACCTAACAGAAATGCCCCCAAAATATCCAATGTGTCAATGCTGCGCTGACCTAATACTTTATCAATGATTACTTGGCTGATTAATGGGTTGGCCAGACCAAATAACTGTACAAAAAACGAAGCAAGCAACACCTCAAAAAACACTGTCTTGTGTTCCATGAGGGCCGGCACAAACCACCAGAAGCTGAACTGCTCTTTTTGCTCAACTTGCGGAGCTTGCAGCAGCAGGACTTCTCCTGATTCTCCCCAGATTTCTTTAAACTGAGGTATCCGCTTCCGCATCAACCCTTTTTCGGGCGTGGCCAGCACCAATTCTTGCTCGGTAATGCTGTAAATAATGGCGAAGCTATCTTCCCATTTAATCATTACGGGGGCTTTGATGCGGTTGATGGCTTCTGCTGGCACTTGCGCCAATTGGGGCGTGAGGCCGATGCTTTGGGCGATCGCCCCGCAGGCTTGCATATTGATAGAACCAGCGGTTTTTAACTGATTTTCTAGAACTTTGCGGATGATATCTCGACGAAATTTTAGACCGAAATACTTGCTCAACATTTGGAAGCAAGCAAGCGGGCTGTCTATTTGCCCTTTGGCGCGGAAAACTGGGTATTTCGCCGCCGCCGCATCCTTTGGTTGGCCGCTTGGGGGTTCTGGAGGACGCTCTGGGGCGGGTGTAAGCACGATGACTTTTCCGCCGGGCGGCTTCTGCCCAGGGTCTGCTGGATCTGTCGTGCCATTTGATGACTCTGTTTCGGGTTGGGGTTCTGGGGGTTCCCGGAAGCCGACCAAGCGGGCGCCGAGGCGGCCTTCTACTTTTAAGGATTTGGCTGCGTTTTCCACAGAGAAGCGGCTGCCGGTGGGAAAGTCGCCCAAGACGCCGCTGCTGACGAGCCAAACTCGATCGGCATCTAGCTCTTTGGCGATGTCTTGAGTTTTTTTGTTGCCGTTTGGCACGTTGACAACTGCCGCGTCTTGCCAAGCTTGCAGGGTGAGTTCCTTGAGATTGGAAGTGCCGTCGGCTTGGCGCTGCAACTCCAGGCTCAACAGTTCAAATACTTCGCTCAAGGAACAGTGTTCGCGAAAGGCTTCTCCAAAGGTCGGCTGTTTTTCCAGTACGCTCAGGAAATCTTCGGCAGGTAGGACGATCGCGATCACATCTGTAGAGGCGATCGCCGTCTCGCAGGGAACTCCCCTGAGCAAGCCAGCCCAGCCCAGGATTTCCTTCGACTGCACCAAGCGTAAACTTACGTGGCGCTGCGAGCGCTGGTCAAAGCCCAGCAGCCGGGCCTGGCCTTGATAGATAATTGCCACCTGAGTCGGCATTTTTTCCCGTTCAAACAGGGGCTGCCCCGTCCGGTAGCCGAGGAGTTGGCATTTAGCCACCAAGGCTGACAGAGCCGTCTCTGAGAGTCGGTCAAAGGGAGGTGTTTTAGCTAGGAAATCCTGAATTTGGGAGAGGGAAACAGCGGAAGAAGTCATCCGATTTTAGATTTTAGATTTTAGATTTTAGATTGAATCCACAGATGAATCCGGAGGCTTTTTGTCAGGATGCTACGCTTTTTAAAGTCTCCACGGATAAATCCGGGGGCCCCAGACGAAATTGCTTTCGGTCATGATATTGAAGACACGGAAGAGAGGGGCTGTAGCGGGCCTATTTGCGATATCTGTTCGGCGAGCCAGCTTTCAAAGAGTTCGTTAATCAAGTGCAGCCGCATCGATTCATCGAGCTGGGCCGGCATGAACTTTTCTAGTCGAATAATTACCATCCATTCTGCCAGAGGACGTGGCGTCCAGAGTTGATTTGGCTGGCTGACGGACAAAAGTTTGCTGATTGCCGGGTGGGGCTGGCTGAGGGGTACTGGGCCCAACAAGCCGCCTGACTTGGACTCCGGCCCTTCGGAATACTCGCGGGCCACTTCTGCAAAGGTTTGTTCCCCTTCCAGGATGCGAAAGTAAAGTTCGTTTGCCAGTGCTGGATTTTTGGTGCGTACCAGGGAATAGACTACGTGGTCTAGGCTGGCTTTGCGGGTTAAAAAATAATTATCTACTTTAGGTCTCCAAGTGGCTTGCTTAAATTTTTCGATCAGCAAGGGCCTCACGGCCATCTCTTGAAGTTCTTCTTCCGTCATGTTTTGGCCACGCAGCCAAGCTTCTTTAGCTTCCGGGGCTGTCAGTTGGTGTTGTGCCAGAAAGTTCTCGACGGCGGATTTGCGTTCTTCGTCGCTGCAACTAAAGGATGCGATCGCTTGGTCTACTATTACACCCCGCAAGAATTGCGGCATTAACTGGTACCGCTTCAGGAGCGATGGCATATCCTGAGCTTGCAGTAATTTATCGCCTATTTGAAAAAGTCCTGTCATTTTTTTATCTCCAACTGACTTGCGCTTCCCCTTTTAATTTAGCTGTGGCAGGAAAAGAGCGACAACCACTAACCCCTCGATTCCCCGATGATAGCAGACCGTCAGTGGGCTAGCGCTATTGCTGTCTATTTCTTGACGTTCTGCCTAGCGAGGGGTTCCCCGCGGGTCTCAGAATGGTAGCGGGATGCGAGAGTTGGAGAGTGGGAAAATCTTTACTTCTGCCATCTTCCTTCTTCCCTCAACATCCATCCGTTAAATCCCGTACACTGCTTAGTTGCTGAACTTCCTTCTTCCTTCACTCTCGGAATAGTCTTTCAAAGAGTGTTCCGAGTTGGGTCGAGCAAGCGCGACTGTCGAGATATTTCGGGTTTGCCGCCATTTTTTTCTGGATTCGATCGCGGTAGTGCTGGCGCAGTTCTGGGTTGGTTCCCAGTGCTGTGCTGAGCTCTAAATAAGAGTTCTCGCTGTTTGCTACCAGTTCCGGAATTAGCAGTTCTTCGAGCACTGCGGCTGATTGTCGCGATCGAGTTGTTTGCCCTTTTCTTACCACTACAGGCAACCCCACCAACAGCGCTTCTGCCGCATAGCAGGCACTGCTGTATGGATAGGAGTCTAAATATATATCAGCCAATTCCAGACATTTTATGTAATCGGCGCGAGATGGCAGCGCTTTAATAACAACTAAGCGTTTTTTGTCAACCCCAAATTCGGCAAAGAGCGATCTAATTTGTTTGTAAAAAGGCACCGTCGGATAGTTTTCATTGCCGGAACTAAAGGGATACAAAACTAAAATAGAATTTGGTACCGCCGCAATAATTTTTGCCCAAGTTTCTCTCAATTCTGGGATAATTGTAAAAGCTTGAGCGCCGGACATGAACACTACAGATTCCTCGGTGGCTCCCCAACTGCTGCGAGTCGGTTCAACTTGGGCAGGTGCTGATTCTACACTATAGCTTAAACAAACTCCCGAGCCTTTTAAAGTAATTAATTTTTCGCGATACTCTGCTGCTGCATCTGCAGGCAATGTCAAATCTCCCGCAAGGAAATAATCGATATTTCGGGCGCCCGTGGTGGCGGGGGTTGATGCACCGGTAGCTATTTGCACCCGGGCTAGTCGGTGCAGGCACAGCAGCGCGCTTGGTTGGGAAGTGTCGGTGGTATTGGTGCAAATTAGCAGAATATCTAAATCGTGCGAGCGCATTTCTCGAACTTGATTGGGCAAATCTTCTGACAGTTGCACCAGTTTGTCGGCGCAATTTTCGCAATATTTCCTCAGTCGCTCGTCTTGTACCTGGAAATTATACACGATAATTTCAAATTTGCTTCGGTCTAAATATTCAAAACTCGGAATTGCAGCACGAGTCTCGGATTCATCACTAATTTTATCAAGTAAAAAGCCAACTCGAATTTTAGTTATTTCATGTCTTTTCTGAGGAAAATTCCCTTCTATTTGACAGCCGATATTTTTCAAATAAAATTCCAGAATATCAGCTCGCTGACTCAATACATTAAGCAGATTTGCCTCGCTCAAATACAAAGCTTGGAAGCTAACATCTTTCGCAATAAAAGCCGCCAAATAACGCCAAACTTCTGAATCTGGAAAACTCGCGATATTAGCCGCGACGTACTTGATTAACTGCTGGAAATATTCAGAGTACCTTTCTATTTCCCAGTTTTGTTTAAAATAACCGGGAGACTGAAATATAAATTTCAAAAAGTCGTCAAAAAACCACTGGGGAATCGCTGCATTGTTATACTCAAGTGGCAACTGATAAGCGTCGCGGTACAGCATCGCTGCGAGGAGATATTGAATCTTCTCGGCAATTTCCCCTCCTTCAGCAAGTTTCGAGGATAACTGCTGGACAAAACTTTGTTCTTCCTCAGTTAAAGTTTCATTTTTGAGGGCGCTATCTAGGAGCAATTTATGAGCTTTCCCCATGTCTTTCGAGTAAGCACTTTCAAATTTTTTCGATGGCAAATTCAGCCAATATTCAGCTAGCTGTTGGCGGTAGGGGCGCAGGGCGAGAAGAGGCTGTTTTGAGGGGAATTTATTGTATTGATCAAGCATTGCTGACAATTCCGATAAACTCGGCTGGGTTCTCAATGCCAACTTTTGGCGGATTGTCTGTTTGATTTGTTGATTCAAGAAACTGTAATCTGGACTATTTAGTAGTTTTTTGTAAAATCTGACTACATCCTTATGATTTTCCCCAGCCGCGAAGTTTTTCCAAGTTTGTTGTTCGGGATGAATCCGCAGTGAGGACAGTTTTTCGTCTACAAATCCGATATGATAGTTGCCCATGATTCGCCACCACATATCTAAGTCTACATACTGAGATAATCCCGAATCAAATAATCCTATTTCTTCAAAGACTCGCGCGGCAATTAAGACGGTACTAGGTTCGCCAATTTTGTTTATCGGGTTGTTCAAGCAGTTAGTATCTGCCAGTAATTTTTTTCCGGGCTGAATAGATTTTAAATTTGACCAACTTTTATGCAAATCTTTAATTGATTGGGAAGCTAGGCGCAAAATTGGGTTAGATTCATTGTCAGCTATGGTGATGCCACGCGGGGAGAAAACCATACCTATTTCTGGGTTTGGTTGGGCGAGGGCGACCATTTTTTCAATACATTCTGGTGCAAGCAAGTCGTCTTGAAATAAAAACTTAATGTATTGACCTTTTGCTTGAGATATGCAAAAGTTCCAGTTTTGTGATAAGCCGTAGTTGCGGTGCAGTACGATGCGGAAATCGACAGAGGTTTGGGATTGGAAGGATTGGGCGATCGCAACTGTTTCGTCTGTGGAACCGTCGTCGGATATAATCAGCTCTATGTTAGGGTAAGTTTGGGCGATCGCACTTTGAATCGCTTCGCCAATAAATGCCGCTCCGTTGTATGTGGGAATACAAATACTAACTAAAGGTCGTGCATTTTTTACTGTCGCCCCCTGAGAGGACTTTTTCCGTATTCCGCGCTCCAAGCTTTTGAAATTATCTGTAAGTTCGGCAATATATTCGAGACGGTTTTGAATTTTGCTCCCGACAGTTGGCGGATTCAGTAAAGTCTTAATTTCATCAGAAGCTCTTATTCCAACTTGCTGAGCTTCCAGGTAATTGTTGAAGACATGACGCATTAAATCAGCAGCGTGTTCGACATCCGGTTCGGCCCAAACATTGCCTTTTTTGTAAGGCCCGCAATCTTTCTCAATTGGGATTAACTTATACTTGACTAAATAGCTATTGCCGACATTCATAAATTCTGTATTTGATGAATAGCCGGTGGCAATTACGGGTTTCCCGTAAAACATGGCTTCAGCCATTGTTAAGCCAAATCCTTCGCAGCGGTGCAGCGATATGTAACAGTCGCAATTATAGAGCAAGCCGTTAAGTTTATTTTTGGACAGATACCCGTCTAGATGTTTGATATTTGAATTATTTGCTATGGCTGAGTTTAAGGAGGCTTGCTCCGCTGAAAATTTGTTGGAATTAGAAGATTTGATTACCAATAATACGCTGTTATCTTCCCCAAAAGCTTGTTTAAATGCTTGAATGGTCGCCAAAGTATTTTTGCGCTCAATGCGGCTAGAAAAGTCGAATACAAACAAGAAAATAAATTTATTTTTCGGTAAATTCAGTGCTTCTCTGTTCAGGGAAGGTGCGGGGAGAGCAATACTAGGCATGATTTTGATAACGGGAATTGGCGCTACTGCGGCAATTGCTTCGGCGCAATAGTTGCTGTAAGTCCATATTTCGTGAAAGTGATTAAATGCGGGCTGCCATTCCGGGGGAAAGGCGGGAAGTTCCCAGGCCCAAAAGCCGATGTTGTATTTGTTTTCAAAATAGGTGGAACCTGTATGTTTGATAAAGGTTGCAACTTCATCTGCGTTGACTTGAATTAAGTTTACGGGATAGGGATTATCTTGGCTAAAATTTTGATATGTGGTGTCTTTCTTGCGGTGGGGACTGCGGGTAAAATTGTTTATGGCGAAGGGAATCCCGGCGGCTTCTGCGGCCCTGATATTTGCTCGGACACCTTCTCCTATGCCAAATTCGCCGTTGATGTAGCCGGCGATGTTCATTCCTAGATTAGGGTTCATAGTTTCTAATGTATTTAGCACAGGGTAGTGTGGATTTTTTGAGAAAAAGCAGAATTAATTGATCGGCTCAATTGCGCTAAAAAAGGGTAGGTAGAGAATAAATTATAAATTTGCCGAATATTTGCTAACATATAGCAATCCTGGAGGATTGGTGAATAAGATTTAAAGGAAACGCTCTTAACGCACACCAAGAGAATAGAAAAGAAAAAAAGTTCGCAACTGAGAATTTAGTGCTTGACAAAGATAGCGATCGCCATTGTATACTGGCATCGCAATGCTAACCTTCGGCTGGTTGTCTGTCGGCATGGGTTGCTCTGTTTTATTTTACGATAAACTAATCAGGAATTTTAGACAAAGTGATCGATCGCGCCAACCACGACTTCTTGAAGCTGCTACCGCCGGATGCTAAAGTCATTGTCGAAATTGGCTGCGGTACGGGCTCGACGGGTGAACAGTACAAGCTGATCAATCCCCATTGTCAGTATATGGGCATTGAATGCGATCGAGAAAAAGCTAAAATTGCGGTCGATCGGCTAAACTGGGTGACTGTAGCCGATATTGAAGAAATTGCCCTCGAAAGTCTCGACATCGCTCCAGGAACCGTCGATTGCTTAATTTTCGGCGACTTGCTACCCTATCTGAAAAATCCCTGGGAAGTCCTCAAGCAGTACAGTGGTTTGCTGAATCCAGAGGGGCAAATTCTCGCCAGAATCCCTAATGTTCAATACTGGCGGCGAATTGTTAATCTGCTGCGGGGACAGTGGGAGAATCCCGACAGCAAGATGCAGCACTGGTTTACCCTAGAAAGTATTAAATCACTATTTGCTCAAGCCGGATTGCAGGTTTACGAATTTCAAGGGAAGGGACACAAAACCGAAAATTTTGTCCACTTTCAGGAATTACTGCATCCAATGGTAAAGGCTTTAGAGCTCACATCGAGCAGTTTTGCTACGGAAACAGGTGCTGAACATTATATCGTGCGATCGACCAAATCGACCGTACCTGCGCGCAGACTGCTGATTCAGACTATCATTATGGCTCCTACAGGGTGCGATCGCGTGCGAGTTTTGGAACCGGACAAATTTAGCGCCACAATTCCCGGTGTCCGCACCGTATCCGGCGTGAAAACAGCAGGATTAATTCCCCCCCTGCCGGAAGAAGAAAAAGTTTTCATCTGGCAGCGGACAATTATGCAATATCCTGCCTACATTCCCCAACTCAAAGAACTGTTGCAACAAGGCTATTTAATAGTAGCTGAAATTGACGACAATCCCATCCGCCGCCGCGAATATGCAGATAATAATTACCTCAGCTATCGCGGCTGTCACTGCGTGCAAACTTCTACAGAACCCCTCGCAAAAATTTTGCGCCAATACAATCCCAATGTGGCTGTATTTCCCAATCACTTAGCTTATCTACCTCCGCCGCGAATTTATCCGGCCGAAGATACAGTCACAATCTTTTTTGGTGCACTCAACCGCGAAAAAGATTGGCAGCCGATTATGGCAGCGCTAAATCGAGTTTTAGTCGCACACAAGCACCGGATTCGAGTTAAAGTAATCCACGACAGAAAATTTTTTGAATCCTTGAAAATACAGCAAAAAGAATTTGAACCATTTTGCAGTTACGAACGGTACCAAGAAATTATGTACAGTTGCGATATAGCTTTGCTGCCGCTTGTTTCCAACCCGGTTAACGAAACGAAATCCGACTTAAAATTTATTGAATGTGCAGCGCGGGGAGTAGCGGTGCTGGCAAGTCCCACGGTGTACGAACATTCGATTGTCGAAGGTGAAACAGGATTGATTTATAGATATGAAAAAGAGTTTGAAACCAAACTAAATTCGCTGATTTCAGACACTTCTCGGCGCCGGGAAATAGCCGCGAATGCTTACGAATGGGTGCGCGACAACCGCTTGCTGTGCGGGCACTACCGGCAGCGGCGAGATTGGTACTTACAGATGCGGGACGAGTTGCCACGTTTAAATGCTGAGTTGCGCGATCGCCTGCCCGAGTTATTTGGTGACTAAATGCGGTAAAATTTATAGGGTTATTGTGCGATCTTACTGTTTTATTGTTTAATTTCTAATTGTTACTCCACACCAATGCGAATTCTATTCACTATTGCTCACTTTTACAATCCCAGCGGCGAGGGGAAACACGCTTCCCAGCGAAATGATCCGCAACCGCGACTGAATGCTTTAACCGCTTGCGTGACAGCGCTGCAAGCTTTGTACGGCAAATCTCAGTCCATGATTGACATTAGCGAATGTGCAACTATCCCAGCAAATCAATCTCAACAGCACGAAATTGACATTGTTATTTGCACTACTCAAGGTTATCATCTGTTGCCTCAACTGCCCGTGCAGCCCAGATGTTTTATGCACCACGCTACCAAATGCGAACCGCTGCTTTTGGGGTTTGAGTGTCAAGCAGTTTTGCGAGCGTGTCTTAACAAATACGATTATTTCTGTTATTTGGAAGATGATTTAGTTCTGCACGATCCGTGGTTTTTTAGTAAATTAAAGTGGTTTACGCATCACGGGGGAAATGGGAATTTGCTGCAACCTAATCGCTATGAAATAGCGCCTAAAGGCGCGGTTTTTAAAGCATATGTTGATGGTGATTTAGCAGAATCCGCTACTTCTCCGTTTCAAAATGTAGAGGAGCAGCGGCAGTTAATGGGAAAAATCATGGAACAAACAGTCGCTTTTGAGCGGGCGTTGAATCCTCATTCCGGCTGCTATTTTTTGAATGCGGAACAGATGGCACACTGGGCTAAGCAGTCTCATTTTTTGGACAGAGATACTAGCTTTATCGGTCCGCTGGAAAGTGCCGCAACTTTAGGAATTATGCGGACTTTTAGAGTTTACAAGTCAACTCCTTCCTATGCTAATTTTTTGGAGATTCAACATTTTGGAACGAGTTTTCTAAACTTGATTGGTAATAAGGTGAGGGTGCCGGAAGCAGGATGAGTTAAGATATTCAGGTAAGCTGCAATACTTGAGAGGTAGCATGACCCCGGCAACCGAAAAGATTGTCCTTCCCTCTCCCTTCCCCGACCACACTCAACTGCCAGAGGAAGATGGCACTTTCGTGAAGAATTTTCAGGAGCATCCTCAGAGTATTATTTTGACTGATTCGATCGGGTCGGTATTGCAAGAGCTTCATCCCGATGGGCAATATGCTATAGGGCAAGACTGCGGCATCTACTGGCGAGAAACTGACCCGCTTGAAAAGGGAGCAGAAGCTCCAGACTGGTTCTACGTGCCGAATGTGCCACCAACACTAGGAAATCAGATCCGTCGCTCTTACGTGCTGTGGCGGGAATTCATGGCTCCGATGATTGCTTTGGAGTTCGCATCGGGAGATGGTTCAGAAGAGCGGGACACAACCCCACTATCGTACTCGGAAGTTGGAGCGGCGCAAAGACCTGGGAAGTTTTGGGTATATGAGCGGATCATGCGGATTCCGTTTTATGGCATTTATGAGATCAATAGTGGCAGGCTGGAGGTTTACAACCTGAACAATGGGTTTTACCAGCAGTTGCTTCCGAACTCGCGCGGTCATTATCCGATCGCGCCAATGGGCGTAGAATTAGGACTGTGGGAAGGCAGTTATCAAAACCAGACAATGCTGTGGCTGCGGTGGTGGGATAGCGAGGGCAATTTGCTGCTGACAGGTACAGAACGAGCTGCTGTCGAACAGCAACGAGCTTCCTTAGCAGAGCAGGCTTTGAGTGCAGAAGCCCAAGCGCGGCGGGATGCAATCCCTCGGTTGTTGGCAATGGGATTGAATACAGAGCAAGTGGCAGAAGCACTCGGTTTATCAGTAGAGGAAGTTAGGCAGCATTCACAATCTTAATGTTGGTTTTTATTAATAAGAAGTCAAAACATCGCCGATTTTAACTGTGCCGCTGTTAATAATTTTTGCTAACACTCCAGTTTGTGCGTGACCGAATTCCTTTTGGAGTAAACTGAGTAGGGAAATATCCCGATCGCCTGTTTCGGGATTAACTTCTATATTGACACAGCGATTGATTCGTGCTGTAACTTCTATGCGCGCCGTGCCTAATTGAAACTGTTTTCCGATCAACTCAAATTCTGACCAAGCTGCCATACCTTCTAGCACAATGTTCGGGCGAAATCGGCCCACGTCAATGTTTTGAAGAGCGATTTCTGTTAATTGGTCTAATGTGGCTTGACTGAGTAAAGAGATGTGTACGGGCTCTCGATCGGGATAACGAGTTTCGCCGCTGGTGTCGCCGACTAAGTGCAAAGGTGCAAACTGCGGGTGTCTCGCTTCTTTTGTGGGTTCAATTGCCGCCAGATATTCTGTGAAAAAAGCGCCGATGCGATCGCGCCCCGCTGCTGTGTTCGTTTCTGCCGATAACACTACAACTCCTTCACGCTTGACTGTTAAAACGGCCGTTTCCGGTTGATAATGACATTCTAAAGCTGCTAACAAAGGCCAATCGTTTTGGACAGCAAAATTTTTTTTGCTCATCCAAGGCACATTGTCAGGCGGCATTTTTGCAGCTTCAAGATTATCTGCAAACATTAAGGCAAAAGCTCGATCGCCCTTAATTCCGTGTCCTGCTGTTAAAGCAAACTCCGACATTTCTTGCGGTGTCAGCCCTTTAATTGGATAAATAAATAACTGTTTTATTGTTGCAGATATCATAAATTTGAGGAAGTTACTACACTTTTAAATCTCAATCTTATCCCCCCTTACTAAGGGGGGCTAGGGGGGTAGAAGCTATTTCACCAACCCTTAATAAAATTGCTCTAAAAACCGGATTAAGCTAGCAATTCATAGCGGCGGATATCTGGAGGCCCAACGGCCAAACCGTCTAATTTCTGCACAGCGTCTTGAATGTGAGTTGAACCGAGATGTAGTTCCAGCAAATCTGCACTTTCCCACTCTTCAACGAAGGTAAAATCTGTGGGATCGGCTTGATTTTGCAGGAGTTCGTATTTGATGCAGCCTTTTTCTTTGCGAGTGGGCTCCATAATGCTCAGCAGCAGAGATTTAAGTTCTGCTACTTTGTCGGGAAAGGCAGCGAGGCGGGCGACTACTCGCAAGGTTGTTTTGGACATAGGAGAAAAAAGTCACAGATAGGACGATCGAATTTACCGATTTTTATTTGGCAAACTCAACAATAGAGGATTTTACTTAAAATAACCTAAAGAGGTCGATCGGTCAACGGCAGTAAAATCAATGCTGGGTGCGCTTAAGTCTCAGAAACCCGGTTTCTTGCCAAATTCTTCGTTACTAAGCGCCGAACCTCCTAGAAACCGGGTTTCTTGAGATATTTTGGCAAATACCGGAGGATCTCAATCTTTGGGATAAAATCGCTTGTTTTCTGTAGAATATTCCCAGGCCAGATCCTCCGGGTCTTTTTCGCGGCTCCACTGAGCAAACTCCGGCTTAAGTTTCCACTTGCCGATCGTAGTTGCGTGAACTTTGAATCTGCGGGAGAGTTCCGTCTGGGTAAAAGAGATTTTGGGTTTTTCAGGAGTCTTGGTTTGAGCAATGGGGAATAAATTTGGTTTTTTATCTTGTGCTTTTTCCCGATTTGTGGGAGGCTCTTGAACAGCTATTACCGCATTAGCTGTTTCGCTTTGATTGACAGGTGGAGCTATTTGAAAATAATACAAAATTCCGCCTTGTTCTGTCACTTCAAAATCCGCTGCAAACTCAGAGGCTCGTTCGTCGAGATACTCTTGAACCTTTTCTCCGGGGAGTTTTGCATTCATCGCCAAATCCAAAGCCGTAACTCGCCCTTGATTTTCCTTGATTAACTTGTAGAAAACCGAGTCTAAATGAGCGAGTTTGTGTTTTTGTTGCTGCTGGTAGAGCCTCCAAGCCCAAGCAATGCCCGCTGTGGTGGCGATCGCCCAAAACATCGTTCCCGACTCGAAACTGGCAACCGCCGTCAAGGAAATAGGCAAAAGCAGGGTAAGATATCCCCAAATGCTTCCCTTCTTTAGGTTATTGCTGTTTTTGACCATAGTTCCTAAACAGGTACGTAGTTTAGCTTAGTAGGGCGTGTCTGAATGCCGCGAAAGTTTTACGACAGTCGATATATCGGCTAATCGCTGACGCACTCTACTACACCATCCCAGAATCTACTTTTTTTTGCAACCGAGGGTTCATGTACTTTTTTCGCAAACAGATTGCCATCCTGCTGATAGTTGTTGCTTGCTGTACGCTGACGATTAGTTGCAGCGATAGCCGAGCTGTCCAGTGTACTAAATTTACTGAAATTGTCAACAAGGGCAACGCTCTCATTGATGTTGATAAAGACAGCAACGATGCTGCAACGACCGACAACTTAGCTAAAAATTTGAACCTGATAGCGAATGAACTTGAAGATCTGCGAATAACAGATCCAACCCTCAAAGAAATTCAGAAGCCATCGGTTAAATCCTTCCAGGAAATTAGTCAAGCACTCGGCGACATAAGCAAAAGTCTTCAGGCTGGAAATCTCGCTTCTACAAGTATAGAAGGTCGAGAGCAAATCCAAACCGCTCAAGCAGATATTATCAGAGCAGGACAGCAGGCGAATCAAGCAGCCGCAAATCAAGACGCTTTGACTAGCAAACTGATTAATTATTGTAAGAGCGATCGCTAAAGGCTAAGAGTTTTGAGTTGGGAGATGGCCACGCGAACCCCAACAACCCACGGGGGGTGAATGAATTTGAGGAATGCGTCGCCTTCACCTACTATCTACCCCTTTGCAATTACCCAATTTAGTGATGAATTTCTAGATTCAAAATATAGCGACCGAGTTGTACTTTCTCCGACCACAACTCGTATTCTAACTGCAAGTGTCCGGGTTCCGGCTTTCCTGTCAGCGTCAAGTTGCGGGTGAAGTTGCGGAGTCGCAACTGTTCGGGAGTCGCCAGCGATTCGCCCTGAAGCCAATAACGGCTCAGGCCGTACATTCCTCGTTCCCAGCAGTGGCGGTAACTGTATTTGCCGTTTCCTTGCATGGTCATAATGACTCGATAGGGCGAAACTTCTAGCCAGAGCAACCGGGGTTTTGTAGTTGCGGGCAAGATTGTAACTTGCTCGGCCGATTTGTCGGAGTCGTCGGAAAATTCGCGATCGATTATTGCTGGTTCGTGTAACAACAAGTGAAAGCGATCGCTGTCTTTTTGATAAAGGGTAGCAGCGGTTTCCACGAATGACCACAAAGGTAAATCTGTGGATACCAGCGATAAACTGACAGGCTTGCGGTGATGGGTCAGCATAAATAAAAGTTTAGGAGTTGTTGTGGATCGGGCGGTTTGAGATTTGAGATTTTAGACTTTAGATTTTAGATTTGCTGGGTTCCAAATTCCGGAGCTTTTGCTTAAAAAAATGAAAAACCTACAACTCGCAATCGAAAATCTAAAATTGTTCAGTCACAATTCAATCATCTGGTCGATAACTGAGAGCAGGAAATGAAATCTACGCATATACACGGATAATATTTGTGAAATTTATGTGAAATTAATGTGAAATCCGTGCGGTTGCGTCCGTCCTCCCTTGTCGCCGATAACTGACAGAAGAGTCTGCGGGCGAGTTTAATCAGCCTTTAAGTTAACCGGACACATTGGGAAAAAACCCGCAGGCCGTACAAAAGACGACTGACTTAGGACTGGGAAAAAGGTAGGATAGCTAACGCCATCCAATCCTAGTTTATCTCAATGCAAGCTGACATTATAACTACTACGCTTCTTGACAAAAGCCAAACTTTAAGCATTCAAAAACCGGCCTCGGGCTTGTCGCTGGTGGGGAGGATTCGAGTTCCGGGCGATAAGTCGATTTCTCACCGAGCTTTGATGTTAGGTGCGATCGCCCAAGGCGAAACTACTATTGAAGGACTACTCCTAGGGGAAGACCCCCGCAGCACGGCTAAATGTTTCTCGCTCCTGGGAGCCAAAGTTTCTGAACTCAACGCGGAACGGGTGACAGTTACGGGCGTCGGAATTGGCGAGTTAGAGGAGCCTGTAGAAGTCTTGGATGCGGGTAATTCCGGCACGACGATGCGGCTGATGTTGGGAATTTTAGCCTCTCATCCGGGGCGTTTTTATGCAGTAACGGGCGACAGTTCTCTGCGATCGCGCCCCATGTCGCGCGTCATTAAACCGCTGCAACAAATGGGAGCCCAAATTTGGGGCCGAAAAAGCAATTCTTTAGCTCCTTTAGGGATACTGGGACAGCAGTTAAAACCAATTCACTACCATTCTCCGATCGCCTCGGCTCAAGTTAAATCTTGCATTTTGCTCGCCGGTTTGATGGCAAGCGGAGAAACTACAGTCACAGAACCCGCTCTGTCGCGGGATCACAGCGAGCGGATGCTGCGAGCGTTTGGAGCCCAATTGAGCGTCGATCCAGAAACTTGCAGCGTGACAGTCACTGGGCCGACACAACTGCAAGGGCAGAATGTGATTGTACCGGGGGATATTAGTTCGGCGGCTTTTTGGCTAGTTGCTGGGGCGATCGTCCCGGGTTCCGAGCTCGTAGTCGAAAATGTCGGCGTCAACCCAACCCGTACAGGCATTTTGGAAGCTTTGGAGATGATGGGCGCCGATATTGAACTGCAAAATCAGCGAGAGGCGGCTGGGGAACCGGTAGCGGATATTTTGGTTCGCAGTTCCGGCCAATTGCGGGGATGCACCATTGCTGGCGACTTAATTCCCCGACTGATTGACGAAATCCCGATTTTGGCGGTAGCAGCGATCTTTGCGTCCGGTACTACAATAATTCGAGATGCGGCCGAGTTGCGAGTCAAAGAGAGCGATCGGCTGGCCGTGACTGCTGCAGAACTCAACCGCATGGGAGCCAAAATTTCCGAGTTACCCGACGGTTTAGAAATTACCGGGGGAACTCCTTTGACCGGCGCGGATGTTGACAGCTACACCGACCACAGAATAGCGATGAGTTTGGCGATCGCAGCCCTCAACGCCACAGGTATTACTAACATTCACCGGGCAGAAGCTGCTGCCATTTCCTACCCCGACTTTACCGCCACTTTGCAACAAGTTTGCCACCCTAATTGAGAGGGGGAGAGCCGGAGAGCGGGAGATTGGGAGAGCCAGGAGTGCGAGATTGGGAGAGGGGAGAGTGGGAAAAATCTTCTTTATTCATTCTTTCTTCTTCATTCTTCCTTCTTCCCTCTTCCTTCTTCCTTCTTCCTTCTTCCTTCGTTTAAGAATCTTTACCTACAACTTGTTCTTTTAAAGAATCAATTTCCGTTAACAACTCTTGGCGGTTAGAAGCCTTGAGCAGATAGCGGTAAACAAACCAACCCGTATATCCCATCCCAATCAACTCAAAAACGGGAGCTACCAAAGGGACATCATTAAGAGCACCTAAAACTCCCAGCATTACCTTAATACTAATGCCGCCTGCCAGAATTAAACCAATAGTTATGAGGGGCTTTTGGTAGTCAGCAAAAAAATTGGAGACATAGGTTGGAAGTTCCGACAAAATTGTCAGAAATTGGTCTTTAATATCTTGGAACTGGCTCGTCGGTGTTTCTGTGGTTGTCACTGTAGTCATGACCCCCGGTTGGTCAGGCACCAGGTCTACTGTGACGACTTCAGTGACTGTTTGTGCGTCGTCAGAAAAGTTAGCTTGTGTCATTTGATACTTCCTCCGGTGTCAAGTACAATTGCAGGCTTTGAGTGGCTGCCCGTATAATTCTCCGGCAATTAGCACAGCATTCGCGCTGCCGGGACTAATTGATGAGACTAAGGCAGAGCTTCACAAATTGCAAGCAAAAATAAGGATAAGACTTGATTGTAAACAATTTCCCCCGTTGCCAAATCGGTCTTTTGACTCATTTTTTCACTTGAGCGAAGTCGATTTGATTCGGGCAAGGGCGTCCTTGTTCAAAGTCGGTGATATTGGCGATCGTGGTTTCGGCAATATTTTTCAAAGCTTCCTCCGTGAAAAAAGCTTGGTGTCCGGTAATCAGGACGTTTGGAAAAGTCAGCAAACGCTGAAAAACGTCGTCTTGAATGACCTGATTTGACAAATCCTCAAAAAACAGATCCGTCTCTTGTTCGTACACATCTAATCCGAGGTAGCCAATTATACCCGACTTCAGACCTTTGGTAACAGCTTTAGTGTCAATCAACTGACCGCGGCTGGTATTGATCAGCATCATCCCCGGTTTCATTTGCTCGATCGCCTCTGCACCGATTAAATGGTAAGTTTCCGGTATCAGCGGACAGTGGAGGCTGACAATATCAGAGGTGGCGAACAGTTCCGGGAGTGCGACGTATTCCATGCCTAGGGCGAGGCAATCTGGGTTGTGGGAAACATCGTATCCCAGCAGGCGACACCCGAATCCGTGCAGAATTTGGGCAGTAATTGCGCCAATTCTGCCAGTCCCGACGATTCCCACCGTTTTGCCGTGGAGGTCAAAACCCAACAAGCCATCTAGGGCGAAATTGCCTTCGCGGACGCGGTTGTAAGCCCGGTGGATTTTGCGGTTGAGGGACAAAATCAGAGCGACTGCGTGTTCGGCGACGGAGTAGGGAGAATAAGCCGGAACTCGGAGGAGAGTTAGATCTAAATCCTTGGCTGCTGCTAAATCGACGTGATTGAATCCGGCCGATCTCAGGGCCAGCAAGCGGACGCCTTTTTCGGCGATCGCCCCGAGCGTTTTCGCGTCCAAGCAGTCGTTCACGAACGCACAGACGGCCGGAAATCCAGCAGCCAAAACGCTGGTTTCCAGGGTCAGATGCGGTTCAAAAAAAACCAACTCGTGTTGACCGCCGACATTGGCTGCTGTCAGAAAAGTGCGATCGTAGGATTTGGTATTAAATACGGCTACCTTCATGATTTTTGCCTGCAAATCCAGTAATAGTTGGGAATTCTTTCCAGAGTAACTCTAAATTTTACTAGAACGCCCTTGCCCCAAACAACCCAGTTTCCCTGATAAATATTGAGTTTCGCAACGATAGCATTTCGGAAGACACCAAATTTTTAGCCCTAGGGCAAGTCCTGCTTAATTTTTTTAATCTAATTGCTTAGACTGTAGTAAAGCGCGATGTTAATTGCTAAATTTTTAGGAGGATATCCGATGCGTAAACAACTCAAAACTATAATTCATGAAATTTTAGAAACCTCAGAAAGCCGCAATTTATACAGTTTAGCAGATGACTTTGTTATTACAAGTTTAATTTTGATAAACGTCGCAGCTTTTATTGCTTCTACTTCGCCCACCTTGGCGCAAGAACACCAAGCGATTTTGGACAACATCGAAATAGTTTCATCCTTAGTATTTACAATAGAATATCTTTTGAGACTGTGGGTATGTACAGTCGATTGCAGATACACCCACCCGCTTTGGGGCAGATTGAGATATGCTCTTACCCCGCTAAGTCTGATAGATTTAATTTCAATCTTACCTTTTTACTCCTTGCTATTATTTCCAAGTTTAAACTTCGTTAATTTAATTCGACTCCTGCGCTTGTTGCGCTTGCTAAAAATGAGCCGTTATTCAGAGTCAGTCAGAACTCTGGGAGCAGTATTGTTCGCTAAAAAAGAGGAGTTAATCGCCACTGCATTTGCAGTTTTTATTCTGTTAATCTTTGCCTCTAGCATCATGTATTTTGTGGAACACGAGGCGCATCCAAAAGCTTTTGGGAGCATCCCCGATGCAATGTGGTGGGGAGTGGTGACATTAACTACTGTTGGTTACGGCGATATTTATCCAATCACTCCTTTAGGCCGATTTTTAGGAGCAATATTAGCATTTTTGGGAATTGGAATTTTTGCGTTACCTGCGGGGATAATTGCTGCGGGTTTTTCCGAGGAAGTACAAAGGAGAAAGCAGGAAAAAATGGCGGCAAATTTAGAGCAATCTGCGAATTATCAATCGGTCAAAAGGCTGGCGGAAATCGAGGTCGGGTTTGAACAAAACCAAAGGGCGATCGCACTTCACATCGAAAGTTCATCCGAGTTGATGAAAATGTGTGTTCAAACGGCGAAACAGAAGTTAGGAAGTGATTTTCAAAATGAACAAATTCTTCGTGATTTAGCTATTCATCTGTACAAGGAAGCTGTTAGCAAATTTGAGCTGTAATTCGAGTTAGATATTATACTTCTTGCAAAACTCGCAAACAATCTTGAAATCATCTGCCTTGGCTCTGCGTTTTCCCGAGCAATCAAAGATTTATGTAATAAGTCTATTGCCTTTCATATCATGTCCTGTAAAATAACCATTATCATGTTTGTATTGAGGAATAAAATCCTCAATACAAACCAATAAATGGCGTTGCTGAAAGACTAATGGTTATCATGGTAAAAGAGGAATAAGTAGAGTGGACGGAGGTTAATCCCGATGAAGTGTCCTAATTGCGACTCAAACGAGACATATAAGAATGGTCATCGTACTGAGAGACAGTGTTACAAATGCAAGCACTGCGGTCGCCAATTCCTCGAAAGCTATCGCGATTGGAAATATTCTGACGATGTTAAGCAACT